>NZ_CFHWAF010000034.1:0-35893 GCF_984452065.1 Hoeflea sp.
GCCGGTATCGTGACCCTCGGTGCCAACTCCGACATTACCAATTCCGGTACTGTTGAAGGCTTCATCTCGACGGAGGGCTCCAACTCCGGTGTTACCAACTCCGGTATTGTTGAGGCCGGTATCGTGACCCTCGGTGCCAACTCCGACATTACCAATTCCGGTACTGTTGAAGGCTTCATCTCGACGGAGGGCTCCAACTCCGGTGTTACCAACTCCGGTATTGTTGAGGCCGGTATCGTGACCCTCGGTGCCAACTCCGACATTACCAATTCCGGTACTGTTGGTCGTGGCAAGGCTGCTGATGACATGTATGACTTGGATGACGGTATCTATATCTTGGGAGCAGACTCGACCTTGATCCTGCAGCGAGGATCAGTCATTCAGGGCATTATCAGCTTTGAGGGAAGTGGATCACAGACACTCACTGTCGCAAACGGTCAGTCGGTCAACCTGACATTCGTCAATGCGCCCAAAACTATCAACTCAAATGGCGCACCGTTCGCTGAGCAAGGCACCACGGTGGCCGTGGTTGATCCGACCGGCCTTGCTGCCATCGACAATGCGGTATCTGACCTGCAGGGTGGCATCTTCGGCGCGGTTGCGTCGAGGTTAGACGGGAGTTCGAGCGGCGTCGCGAGTCTCGTCGGCTATGCCGACGGTGCGGCTGTCCGGATCAGGCCCGTTGCCGCAACGCCGGGTGACGGGGAGGGCGGCGCCTCATGGTGGTTCAAGGGGTTTGGCGGCTACCGTGATCTTGATGGAAGCGGCTCCGCGGTCGGTGCCGACCACGCCTTCGGCGGCACGGTCATGGGCGTCGATGGCTGGGTGAACTCCGACCTGCGCCTCGGCACCTTCGCCGGTCTCTCGTTTGGCCGGCTTGAGGTCGATCACAATGCCCAGGATATTGACACGGCGGGGTATTTCGCCGGCATCTATGGCCGTTATGGTGGACATATCGACTTCGCGCTGACCGGGGGCATCACCGATCACGACAGCGAGCGTCTGGTCGCCAACAATCTGGTGGCCGGTGGTTTGGAGACGGCACAGGCGGACTACTACGGCTATTTCATCGCGCCGGAGGTAACGATGCGGACCGGTGCCATGACGCTCGGCCCGGTGACGGTCAAACCGAGCTTGAGGGCGCGCTACAGCTATCTCCATCTTGAAAGCTATGACGAGAGCGGTTCTACGGCGGACCTGAGCGTCGAGGACCGTGACATCCACACGTTCGACGGCCGGTTCGCCTTGGGCGTCCCTGTGATTGAAGCACCGGCCCGTTTGCTGGAACTGCGCGCAGGTATCGACGGCAGATTGATCCTCGGCGGCGCGGATGTCGAGGTCAGCCTGCTCGGCCAGTTACGCAGCTTCGACCCGGGCGGGGAGGAGGCCTCGGTCGGCGGCTTCGTTGGCGCTCATTACGAAGAGCGGATCTGGAACAACACGTTTCTCTTCATTTCCACAGAACTTGGTACTGGCACCGAAACCCGTTTCCGCGCCGACGCACAGGCAGGGCTTCAGATCGCCTTCTGAGACGAGGCTAGATGCTAACCTGCTTGCTTGTCTTATGATTTTCCCTGCCATTGTGCGAAGAATGAGCCACCGCACGCCATCTTGAGATGGTGTGCGGTGGCGGTGGTCTGTAATCCGTGACCCGTGTTCCCTGAATGCGTGTGTCGGCCGGCTTAGAGCAAGTCGGGCCTGGATTGAAACATTTCGGCGGCGGGTCACCGTGCCGATGATTGAAATCCGCAATGATGAATCGGAAAACACGTCTTGCGCCGGGCGGCTTTGGGCGTTAACACGGATGCATGAATTGCGCACGGAACATCGTTGCAACCTGGTGGTGGGCTCGCTTGTAGCGGCTAAGCCCAAGTTGTGCGTGACACTTGCCAAGCCGCTGAGGATCGTCCCGGCGGTTTTTTTGTGGCCGGGGCTCCGAATTTGAGGAACGGATGAGATGACGGCAGCAAAGACAGACGAAACAAGCGACATCATTGTCACCCGCGGCGGGGTCGAGATCAGCCGCACCCGCCAGGACATGCCCTATGCCGGAGCGATCGATGCCTATATCGACGGGCTCGACAGCCGGCGCGGCGCCGTCTTTTCCTCCAACTACGAATATCCAGGGCGCTATACGCGCTGGGATACGGCGATCATCGATCCGCCTTTGTCGATTGTCGCGAAGGGTCGCGCCATGCGGTTCGAGGCGCACAATGAACGCGGCGAAGCGCTTCTGGATATGGTCGAGCGCCGGCTCGGGCGGCTGTCGGAGGTCACGGTCGACGAGCGCAAACGACGCCATATCGCGCTGACCATTGCCGGTGCGACGCGCGCGTTCACCGAGGAAGAGCGGTCGCGTGTGCCGACGGTCTTTATGGTGCTTCGGGCGATCACCGACCTGTTCTATACCGAAGAGGACAGCAATCTCGGGCTCTACGGCGCGTTTGGATACGATCTTGCCTTCCAGTTCGACCATGTGCCGCTTCGGCTCGACCGCCCCGAGGACCAGCGCGATCTCGTCCTGTTTCTGCCCGATGAAATCCTGGTGGTCGATCACTATTCGGCGCGGGCCTGGGTCGACCGCTACGATTTTGCCCGCCGGGGTTTGACGACCGCGGGCAAATCGCGAGAGGTGGCGGAACAGCCATTCGAGCCTTCGAAGGAGGACCCGCCCCGGGCAGACCACAGGCCGGGCGAATATGCCGAGCTCGTGCGCAAGGCCAAGGAAAGCTTCAAGCGCGGCGATCTGTTCGAGGTGGTGCCGGGGCAGATGTTCTTCGAGCGCTGCGTCAGCCCGCCATCGGCCATATCCCGCCGGCTGAAGGATACAAATCCGTCGCCCTATTCGTTTTTCATCAATCTGGGTGAGGGCGAATATCTCGTCGGCGCGTCGCCGGAAATGTTCGTGCGCGTCAACGGCCGCCGGGTGGAAACCTGCCCCATCTCCGGCACCGTCAAGCGCGGCGACGACGCGATCTCCGATTCCGAGCAGATTCTCAAGCTTCTGAATTCCAAGAAGGACGAGTCCGAACTGACCATGTGTTCCGATGTCGACCGGAACGACAAGAGCCGCGTCTGCGTGCCGGGTTCGGTCCGGGTGATCGGCCGGCGCCAGATCGAGATGTATTCGCGCCTCATCCACACGGTCGACCATGTCGAGGGCCGGTTGCGCGACGGTATGGACGCCTTCGACGCGTTTTTGAGCCATGCCTGGGCGGTCACGGTGACGGGCGCGCCGAAGCTGTGGGCCATGCGGTTTATCGAGGAGCATGAAAAAAGTCCGCGCGCCTGGTATGGCGGGGCCATCGGCATGGTCAATTTCAACGGCGATATGAACACCGGCCTGACACTGCGCACGATCCGCATCAAGGACGGTATCGCCGAGGTGAGGGCCGGCGCGACGCTGCTGTTCGATTCCGTTCCCGAAGAGGAAGAGTCCGAAACCGAGCTCAAGGCATCGGCCATGCTGGCGGCGATCCGCGATGCCGGTCAAGGCAACGAGGCGGCGGCCTCGCGCAGCGCCGCCAAGGTCGGCGAGGGCGTCAAGATCCTGCTGGTCGACCATGAAGATTCCTTCGTTCACACGCTCGCCAACTATTTCCGTCAGACCGGCGCCGACGTAACGACCGTGCGCACGCCCGTCGCCGATGCCGTCTTCGATGACATCGACCCGGACCTCGTGGTTCTGTCGCCGGGGCCCGGGAGCCCGAAGGATTTCGACTGCAAGGCGACGATCAAAAAGGTCAAGGAGCGCAGCCTGCCCTTGTTCGGGGTCTGCCTTGGATTGCAGGCGATCACCGAGGCCTATGGCGGCGAGTTGCGCACATTGGCCGTGCCGATGCACGGCAAGCCGTCGCGCATCAGGATCAACGAACCCGGCATCGTGTTTTCCGGGCTCGGCAAGGAGGCAACCGTGGGGCGCTATCATTCGATCTTTGCGGACCCGGCAACGCTGTCGAAGGATTTTGCGGTTACAGCGGAGAGCGAAGACGGCACGATCATGGGCATCGAGCACCGGAGCGACCCCGTCGCAGCCGTCCAGTTTCATCCCGAGTCCATCATGACCCTCGGTCAGGACGCCGGTATGCGGATGATCGAGAATGTCGTGGCGCATATGCCGCGCCGGCGGGAATAGGCCGTTCAACGCTTTTCGCGCAACGCCATTTGTGTGTTGCCGTCGACCGGCGACACGTCTATAACGCTCGCCATGATATTGGTATCGGTCAATGCATTGGTGAATTCCGGCCCGGGCCGCGCTGTCGCGCCGTCTGCGGTTTTGCATGGCCTATCGCTTCTTCTTCTCGGCCTTAGTGGCGATCGCCGGGCTCGTTAGAGGAGCGTCCGGCGGTCGATTCGCCACCGGCACACGCTCCTTTTCTCAACAGCAATGAAGATTTGATCCAGCCCGGCTCAAGGTGCCGAGGTCAGGATGACAGATGAACGAGAGAAAATAATGACAGCCACCGATCCGTCGATGACCAGTAAAGCCAAGGGCGGCATGCCGCAGGCGCCGCGAAAATATCAACCCTATCCGCAGACAGGCCTCAACGACCGTACATGGCCGTCAAAACGCATCGAGAAAGCGCCGATCTGGTGTTCGGTCGATTTGCGCGACGGCAATCAGTCCCTCGTCAACCCGATGGGGCACGACCGCAAGTGGCGCATGTTCCAGCTCCTGCTCGACATGGGGTTCAAGGAGATCGAGATCGGTTTCCCGTCCGCCTCGCAAACCGATTTCGATTTCGCGC
Organism: Hoeflea sp.; assembly: GCF_984452065.1. Classification (NCBI taxonomy): domain Bacteria; kingdom Pseudomonadati; phylum Pseudomonadota; class Alphaproteobacteria; order Hyphomicrobiales; family Rhizobiaceae; genus Hoeflea; species Hoeflea sp. Next base: position 4,749 of record NZ_CFHWAF010000034.1, read on the forward strand.
GATGGTGCATCGAGGAACATGATGTGCCCGAAGACGTCTCGCTCCAGGTTCTGGTTCAATGCCGCCCCGAATTGATCACGCGCACGTTTGAAGCGCTGGATGGCGCCAACCGGCCGATTGTGCATTTCTACAATTCCACCAGCGAGTTGCAGCGCCGTGTCGTGTTCGCCAAGGACGTTGCCGGGATCAAGCAGATTGCCGTCGATGCCGCCAGGATGATCACCGATATAGCTGCCGATGCCGGCGGCGGCTACCGTTTCCAGTATTCGCCCGAGAGCTTTACGGGCACGGAGCTGGAGGTGGCGCTGGAGATCTGCAACGCGGTGACGGAGGTCGTGCGGCCGACGCCGGAAAACAAGCTGATCATCAACCTGCCTTCGACGGTGGAGATGTCGACACCCAATATCTACGCCGATCAGATCGAGTGGATGTGCCGCAATCTCGATCAGCGCGAGAACCTGATCATCTCATTGCATCCGCATAATGACCGTGGCACCGGGATCGCCGCGACGGAACTGGGTCTGATGGCCGGCGCGGACCGTGTGGAGGGCACTCTGTTCGGAAACGGCGAGCGCACCGGAAATGTCGACGTGGTGACCCTGGCGCTCAACATGTACACGCAAGGGGTGGATCCGAAGCTGGACTGCACGGATATCGAGCGGATCAAGAAGGTTTATGAATACTCCAACCAGATGGCCATCCCGGAGCGTCACCCTTACGTCGGCGAACTGGTTTACACCGCGTTCTCGGGCTCGCACCAGGACGCCATCAACAAGGGCATGAAGGCGATCCGCGCGGCCAACACCGAAATATGGGAGGTTCCCTATCTGCCCATCGATCCGCAGGATGTCGGGCGGACCTACGAGGCGATCATCCGCATCAACTCGCAATCGGGCAAGGGCGGCATCGCCTATGTCCTGCATGAGGATTACGGCTTCAACCTGCCGCGCGGCCTGCAGGTCGAGTTCCAGGGCGATATCCAGCGCATTACCGACGAGCGGGAGGAGGAAATGCCCTCCAAGGCGATCTATGAGCGTTTCCTGGAACGCTATGTCGATCAGCCCGGCGCACGGCTTGCCTATGTCGATCACTACACCTTCCCGTCGCTTGAAACAAAAGGCGTGCGCGAGGTCGAAGCCGTGATCAAGGACGGCGGCAAGGAGATCAAGATCACGGGGCAGGGGACCGGGCCCATCGACGGCTTTGTCCATGCCCTGTCGCTTCACACCGGCATCGACCTCACCGTCGCCGACTACTCGGAGCATTCGCTTCAGCACGGCGCCAATGCCGCCGCCGTCTGCTACATGGAGATCGAGCACCCGGGCGGGCGGCTTTTCGGAGTCGGCATCAGCACCAACATCGTCGCGGCCTCGCTTGAGGCCGTCGTTTCGGCAGCCAATCGCCTGCTGGCGCGCGACTGAGCTTTGAAGACACCGGAGGCTGCGGAATGACGTGGCCTCCGCCTCACCGCGTGGCTCGAAACGCCGCGTTCAGAGCTCCTCGGAGCTGACGACGGTGAAATGTTCGGCCTTCGCGTCAAGGCCGTGACGGTCGAGGGTGCAGGTCCATGCGCCCGGTTCGCCGCCGATGGTGAAAAGGTTGTATCCGGCGGGCGGGCGATGTCCGCCGGGCGCCTCGCTCGCCGATGGAACGCCGACGACGGGAACGTCCCTGTCTTTGCCGGGAAGGCGGTAGAGCGTAGCGAGATGGGTGTGGCCGTGCAGGACAAGTTCCGCGCCGGCCGATCGCATCACCGCCGCAAAGCGGCGAATGCCAAGCATGCGCTTGTGCGCTGCGGCAGCGCCCCGCACCGGCGGGTGGTGGATCAGCACGACGCGAAACAGCCCTCTATTTGCTGTTTCCTGCAGGTGCTCGCGAAGGGCCAATGCCTGGCGCCGTCCGAAGAGGCCGTTGGCGGAAAAGGGCGGTGTGGCGCTTGCCGTCGAAACGCCGATCAGCGCGACGTTGCCGCGCACGCGGCGATAGGGGAAAAGATTGTCGCCACTGGTGGAAAGGGCCATGTCGTCGCCCAGCATGTAAGGCCGCCAGGCATGGCTAAGCGCCTCGAATGCGCCCGGGACATAGGCATCGTGATTGCCGGGCACGACGGAAACGGACTGGGGATCGCCGGTTTCGGCAAGCCAGCCCGTTGCCGCCTCGATCTCCGCCTTTGCCGCCAGATTGACGAGGTCTCCGGTGACGGCGAGGTGATCGGGCCCGGCCGATCTGATATCGTCCAGCAGCGCTTCAAGAACGTTGCCGAACAGGCGTTTGCGCCGGTTGCGGTGCCAGTTGACATAACCCGTGATGCGCTTTGAGGCGAGTTCACGCGCCGACAGTTTGGGCAGTGGGCCGAGATGGATATCTGAGATATGGGCGAGACGGAACATGGCGCAGGACATAGCCGCCCGCGGGTCGATGGGCAAGAAGTCCCGTTGCCCGCCGACGTGCGACTGGACGAGCGGCAAGGCGTGATGCGGCGTGTCTTCCAGTGGCTTCTCAATCGGGCTTTCATTGCCCGGCGGCCGCTGACGCTTGGTGTGCGGGCCGCCGCGTTCGACCGGGCCGGGCGGGTTTTCCTGGTGCGCCACACCTATGTTGCCGGCTGGTATCTGCCCGGGGGCGGTGTGGAGGTGGGTGAAACCATCTATCAGGCTCTGGAGCGGGAACTCGCCGAGGAAGGCAATATCGCACTCGTCGAGCAGGCCGAGCTCTTTGCGATCTATTACAATGTCCGCTCAAGCCGGCGCGATCACGTTGCGCTTTTCATTTGCCGCGATGTCGCCCAGGCTGACGCGCGTGTTTCCGGTATGGAAATCGCCGAGACCGGGTTTTTCGACCTCGATGCATTGCCGGACGAAACGACACCGGCGACACACCGGCGTCTGAACGAGATCACCCGCGGCTTGCCGCCGGAGCGCCTGTGGTAGGTCTCAGAGACCCTCGCGTCCGTGCGGCGTCGTCAGGTCGATCTGCGGCCCGACAGGGACGATGCGCGTCGGGTTCACACTCTCATGGCTGCGGTAGTAGTGCTGCTTGATGTGAAACATGTTCACCGTCTCGGCGATGCCCGGCATCTGGTAGAGCTCCCGCAGGTAACCCGACAGGGCAGGATAATCCTCAATGCGCCGTTTGTTGCACTTGAAGTGTCCGACATAAACCGGATCGAAACGGACCAGCGTGGTGAACAGCCGCCAGTCGGCCTCCGTCAGCCGGCTCCCCATCAGGTAGCGGTTTTCAGACAGTCTTTCCTCGACCATGTCGAGGGTGTCGAAGAGCGCGGTAAAAGCCTCCTCATAGGCTTCCTGGGTCGTCGCGAAGCCGCATTTGTACACGCCGTTATTGATATGGTGGTAAATCGGCTCGTTGACCGCGTCGATATCGGCCCGCAGTTCTTCGGGATAAAAATCGAGTTCCGTATCGACGCCGTCGAGCGCGTTGAACGCCGAGTTGAACATGCGGATGATTTCGGAGGATTCGTTCGAGACGATGGTGCCTTCCTTCCTGTCCCACAGAACAGGCACGGTGACGCGGCCGCTATAGGCCGGGTCGGCGGTGGTGTAGACCTGCCACATAAAGGACGATCCGTTGATGGCGTCGGTCGTGCCGCCGTCCCTGTCATGGAATTCCCAGCCGTTCGTTCCCATGAAGTGATCGACGATCGAAAGCCCGATATGCGGCTCAAGGCCCTTGAGCTTCCTGAAGATCAGGGTGCGGTGCGCCCATGGGCAGGCATAGGAGATGTAAAGGTGGTAGCGCCCGGATTCGGCGGCAAAGCCGCCGCGGCCGCTCGGTCCGGCATCGCCGTCAGCCGTGACCCAGTTGCGAAACCGGGCCTCGGAGCGCTTGAAGCGGCCCTTGTTTTCCTTGGTGTTGTACCAGACATCCTTCCAGACGCCGTCAATGAGCATTCCCATCGGTTTTCTCCGGTTGAGGCTGTGGTGACCTTTTAACCTATGCGCAAGATAAGGTTCTGCCGGCGGCAAGCGAAGGCGGATTGATTGAACAGTGTGTTTTGCATTGCAATCGCTGCCGGCTTTGTGCTATCCGCCCTCAACGCAAGAAAGGCCAGATCATGATCACTGCCGGAGAGCTGCGACGACGCTGATGCTTTTACGTCCTGAAAGGGCGTGTTTTGCCGTGTCCTGCAGCCAATATTCCGGATAAAATCATGTCTGCGATAAAGCCAGCCTATCTGATTGAAGACGCGTCCCATGACGCGATCATCCAGACCATCAACGATGAAGCCTTCGGCCCGGGCCGCTTTGCGCGCGCCGCCGAACGCGTTCGCGAGCAGGGGCCGCACGACCGGCACCTGTCCTTCGTGGCCACGGTCGATGAGCAGATTGTCGGGTCCGTGCGGATGACGCCCGTTATGGCGGGGCAGGTTGCCGGTCATCTGCTCGGACCGCTCGCCGTGCGTCCGCAGTTCAAGAATCTCGGGATCGGCCGGCAGCTTGTGCGCATCAGCGTCGATGCGGTGCTCGGCTCCGGCAGCGAGGCGGTCATTCTGATTGGCGACGCACCCTATTACAGCCCTCTCGGTTTTGAGCCGGTCCGGGCGCGGCTCGGCTTTCCGGGTCCGGTCGATCCCGGCCGCATCCTCGTCGCGCCGAAAGGCGCGGCGATCCATGCGCGGCTCGGCGGTGACATCCGCTGGCGGCGTGAGGCCCGGGAGATATCGGATCTGCCTGCCGCAGGGGGTTTATAGGTCGAATCGCCTAGCGGCCTTCGCGGTACCAGGTGCTTCCAAGCGCCATGAACAGAAGGGCAAGCCCGAAGAAACCCGCGAAGAGCGGCAGGCGGTTCACCCCCTTGAGCTCGGTCTCGTCGGTCACTTTCAGGACAAGCCGGTCGGCGGACGGGCGGACGCTTCCCCTGACGGGCAGGACCGTCGGCATCGAGACCTCGGTGCCTCCGGGCGATACGCGACGCACGATGCCGCCCGTTTCCTCCACCAGCGGGCGCAGGATTTCGGCTGTCGAGACCGTCGCGGCAAATTCCGGGGCGTTGACCGCGCCGACGTGAACGAGGGCGCGCATGTCGGCGTTGGCGACGTCGAACAGCCCGTTTTCCTCGACCGTCAGTTCGGCCTCGAAAAGACCGTCGGCGGTTTCCGTCAGCGGTACGGTGAGCGTTTCGCCGGTCGGCGTCGTGACAACCGCATCCGGCACGTCCCCGGCCATGGTCTGCCGGGTGATGGTCAGAAGATTGCCGCGTGACGTTGCGCGCAGGGATTCTTCTTCGAGCGAGGGTTCCTTCATCAGCCAGTGGGCGATGCGCCGGTAGAGCGAGACATGCGGTCCGCCGCCCTCGAAGCCGCGTGCCCACAGCCAGCCATGGTCGGACATCAGCATGGCGACCCGCCCTTCACCGACACGGTTGAGAATCAGCAGTGGCGCGCCGTCCGGACCTTCCAGGATCGTATCGTCCTGCGGCGCATCGACGGCGATTGCCCTGAACCACCGTCCCCATTGCGGCGGCTCTTCGGCCGAGCCGGGCAGGTCCCGGGTCACGGGATGGCGGCGTCCGGCATCGCTCAGCCGCGGGTAGAACCCGACTTCGGCGATTTCGCCGGTCGGCGTCGCGGGAAGCACGGGCGCCAGCGGCGTGGTGGCGATGGAATCGCGTCCGGCATGCTCCGGTCCGGCGGCAATCAGCAGCGCACCGCCGGCTTCGACATATTGGGTGATGTAGTCATAGTAGAGCACGGGCAGCACGCCGCGGCGCTGATAGCGGTCGAAGACGATCAGATCGAACTCGTTGATCTTCTCGACAAACAGTTCGCGCGTCGGAAAGGCGATCAGCGACAACTCGTCGATGGGCGTGCCATCCTGTTTTTCCGGCGGGCGCAGAATGGTGAAGTGCACCAGATCGACCGAGGTATCGGATTTCAGGAGGTTGCGCCAGGTGCGCTCGCCGGCATGCGGTTCTCCGGATACCAGCAGCACTCGCAGGTTCTCCCTGATGCCTTCCAGCACGGCAACGGCCCGGTTGTTGGTCAGGCTGACCTCGCCGGAAACCGGCCCGACCTCGAGCTCCACGATGTTGTCGCCGGCGCGGTCGATCTCGATGAAAAGCGGCATGGTTTCGCCGACGGGCGCGAGCTCCGTGCTATAGATTTCGCCGTTGACGCGCACCGTCACCTCGGTGACATCGCGCGATTGCGTGCCTTCCCCGCTCACCCTGTAGGTGATCTCCTGCGGCTCGCCGACAATACCGAAGCGCGGTGCATCGACCAGTTCGATGCGGCGGTCGACCTCGCCGGGCGTTCCGGTGATCAGGCCATGAAGCGGCGCGTTGAAACCGAGCCCGGATGCCGATGAGGGAACGTCATGGACCTGGCCGTCGGTGATCATGACGGCGCCGGCAATGCGCGCCGTGGGCACGTCCTCGAGCGCCGAGGACAGCGCTTCGAAGAGGCGGGTTGACGGCATTTCGGTAAAGGTGTCGTTGCCGACCTCGACAACGCGCACATCCAGCCTTGAGAAGCCCGCAAGCTGCGCATTGAGTCGCTCCAGCGCCGCATCGGTGACGGCGGTGCGTTCGGCCGAGGCCTGACTCTGGCTTCTGTCGACGACGATCGCGACCACGCTGTCCAGCGGTTCGCGTTCGGTCTGCAGGACGACGGGATTGAGCAGCGCCAGACACAGCGCCGCCAGCGCGGCAACGCGAAACAGCGTGCCGCGGACCCTTTGCCACGCGCCGAGGGCCGACAGGACCGCCGCCGCCGCGGCGAGCAGCCCTATGTAAAGCACCGGGATCAGTGGTGAGAATTCAACCGACATCTACTGACCCAGCCTTTCCAGAAGGGCGGGAACATGGACCTGATCCGCCTTGTAGTTGCCCGTCAGCATATACATCATGATATTGACGCCGGAGCGAAACGCATGTTCGCGCTGCACCGGGTCGGGCGGTACGGTCGGGTAGACCGGTATGTTGTTGTCATCGATCGCCCAGGCACCGGCGAGATCGTTTCCGGTGATGATAATCGACGAGACACCGTCACCGCCGCGGGCGGGCCGGTTGTCGGGGTTCTCGGAATCCATCAGGGCCTCCACCCAGAGCGGGCTGCCGCGATAGCGGCCCGGGAACTCGTTGAGGATGTAGAAGGCCTTTGTCAGCACATGGTCCTGCGGAACGGGCTCAAGCGCGGGAATGTCCAGCTCGGCCAGTATGGCGCGCAGCCTTGCGGTCTCCGGCGAGACGACACCCGCCTGACCGAGACCCGCCAGCGCGTCGCGTGTGTCGAACAGCACCGTTCCGCCGTTTTTCATGAAGGCGTCGACCCGGCTGATGGCCTCGCGTGACGGCGGCTCCGCGTTGACGGTGATCGGCCAATAGAGCATCGAATAGAGCGCCAGGGGATCGGTTTCGATATTGACCCCGACCGGTTCGCCCGGCTCGAGCGAGGTGCGGTAGGTCAGGAACCGGGTCATGCCGTCAAGGCCCTGCCGGCTTGTTCTGTCCGTACGCTGATCGCCGGTGATCACATAGGCCAGGTGTGTCCTGTCCAGCGATGCAAGGATGTCTGCGTCGCCCGGTTTTTCGTCCGCCGCGCGTGCCGGCTCGATTGTCGTTGCAAAAACCAGCGCAAAACCGATGAGCAGCGTGCCCGCCGCCGTATGGGAGCGGCGCATGGTCAGCCGCGAAAGCGCGCCGGACATGAAGAGCAAGATGAGCGTATCGGCGAGAAGCAGCAGCATGGCGGCCGTCAGCAGGTAGGGCGCCAGATCGACGCTGCTGCTGCGCACATATTCCGAATGCACGACCGACCCGGAAAATTCGGGCAGTTCGAACGGGATGAGCGTGTCGTCGTCGGCCATCAGGTTCAGCGCCACAAAGCCGCTCTCGGTGCCGTAGAGACCGGGAGGATTGTCGAAACTGACGGGCGGGAGCGTGCTGGATACGATCTTCAGCGGCTGGACCGCGCCCGACGGCGTGGTCACCGAACCACTCGCGGACAGCAGCCGGTAGGGCGGCAGGACGACCTCGTCGGCAACGCCCTGCTGGCCGACCGTCGAGCGCGACAACAGGATCGATCTGCGCAGCATTTCGACGAAGTGGCCGGATATCGGCAGGTTGGACCAGGTCGCCTCGGCGGTGACGTGGAAAAGCACGATGCGTCCGTCGCCGAAGGCCCGGCTCGTCACCAGCGGCGTTCCGTCGGCAAGGCTTGCCCAGGTCCTCGATCCGAGGTCCGGCGACGGTTCGGCGAGAACCTGACGGTTGACGGTGACGTCGTCCGGCCGGCTCATTCCCGCGAATGCTCCGCTTTCGGAGAACGCCGCCAGCGGTTGCGGTTCGCTCCAGGACAGGGCACCGCCAAGCGCCCGTTCGCCGCGGCGCAAGTCGACCGGGACGAACGGATCGCCGCTGTCGCCGCCGGCAAGGCGGGGGCCGGCAAAGCGCAAAAGCAGCCCGCCCCTGTCGATCCAGTCGGACAGCGTCTCCTCGACGTCTTCCGGCACCGTCCCGATATCGGCCATGACAATGACGGAGGGGCGCTGCTCGACCAGTTCCCGGATGGCGCCGGAAAGCTCCGGTTCCTCCGGCACCATGAGGTCGGCAAAGGGCTCCAGCGCGCGGGTCAGGTAGTAAAGCGGCGACAGAAGCGGTTGGGAAAGATCGAGCGGTTCTGCCGATAAAAGCCCGACACGCTGCCGGCGGGCGCTCTCGTCGAGAAGATAGCGGGCGCCGGCGTTGGCGATGCCGTCGACGGAAACGCTGGCGAATTCGTTTCTGAGTTCGAAGGGCACGTCGAAAAGCGCCGCTCCGGTGGTCGCACCGGCTTCGAAATGGAGCTGCCCGTTGGCAATGGGCCGGCCCTGTGCGTCGTTGGCGGTGACGAAATGGGTTTCCGCATGATCGTCGTCGCGCCGCTCGGCGGTGATCGAAAATCCGTTGGCCTCGTTGTTGGCGGAGGCCAGCGCGATGATCTGTGTCGTTTCATTGTCGAAAACAAGAACATCCTGTGGCGGCCTGGCGATCAGGCTTTGCCAGGCGGCATCGGCGTCGCCTGCCGAAAGACCGGATGAAAGCGCCGCCAGCGTGCCGATCGGCGTTTGCTGCAAGGCCGTCAGGGCTGCCGCGACGGCGGCATTGTGATCGCCATGCAGCGGCCTTGGGGCAATGGCCTGCAGTCTTTCGCGTGCGCGGGCCGCCGTATCGAGCGTCGCGTCGTGGCCTTCCTCGGCCGTGAAGACGATCGAAACCGGCACGTTTTGCGCTTCCGCGTCGTCGATCAGTTCGGCCGCGACCGACAGGCGGTCCTGCCAGTCGCCGGCGGTCGACCAGCCGTTGTCCATGACGATGACAAGCGGTCCGGCGTCGCTGATGCGTATCTCGCGCGGGTTCATCACCGGCTGTGCAAGGGCGATAACGATCAATGCGGCGATAAGCAATCGCAGCGCGGTCAGCCACCAGGGGCTCCTGGACGGCGTTTCTTCCTTTTTCAGGACGCGTGCCAGGATCCGCAGCGGCGGAAAGATTTCCGTGCGCGGGCGCGGCGGCGTCAGGCGCAGAAGCCACCAGATGATGGGCAGCGCCGCCAGGCCGAACAACAGGGCCGGCGCGCCGAAGACGATGGGAAGGGCGCTCACGGTGTCACCTCGCGCACGCCGCCGTTCGGTACGCCGGATAAATGCGTGTGCAGGGCGACCAGCGCGGTCGATGCGGGCTGATCGGTGTGATGAGTGACGAAATTCCAGCCGAGGCGGCGCAGGCTGTCGGCGATGTTCTCGCGGCGCGCCAGGTAGGTGCGCCGGTATTCCTCATGCAGGGATTCGGCCCGGCCGGCGGTGAGCTTGCCGCCGTCTTCCGGATCGACGAACTCCGTGCGGCCGCGATAGGGAAACACCTCCTCGACCGGATCGCAAATCTCAAGGACATGGCCCTTTATGCCGCGTTTGGCAATCGGCGCGAGTTTTTCCAGAACCTCCTCGGCCGGGTCGAGGAAGTCGGAGATCAGAACCAGATCGCTGTGCCGGTTGATCTGCGACACATCCGGAAAGACGGCCCTGTCGCGATGCAGTTCGATGGCCGCGGCCAGACGCTCGGCGGCATTGCGCGCGGCAACGGGGTCGAGGACGCCCGGCGAGGCAATCCGTTCGCCCGATCTTGCAAGGATTTCCGCCAGCGCCAGCAGGATAACGAGCGCCCGGCTCTGTTTCGAGACCGGCGCCAGCGTCGACTGGAACAGCATGGAAGCCGATGCATCGCCCCAGAGCCAGACGGTGTGGGCCGCCTCCCATTCGCGGTCGCGTACATAGGTATTGTCGTCCCGTGCGGAGCGGCGCCAGTCGATGCGGGACAGGCTCTCGCCTTCGACATAGGGACGGAACTGCCAGAAATTTTCTCCGATGCCGCGCTTTCGCCGGCCGTGCCAGCCCGCGATCACGGTGTTGGCGACCCGGTGCGCCTCGACAAGCAGATCGGGCACATAGGCCGCCCGCTGGCGGGCACGCGCCAGCGCCGACGGTGTCGAGACGGCCTCTGTCGCCTGTCCGATCGCGGCCACGGGCGCTTAGTCTCCGCCGACTTTCTTGACCAGCCCCGCAATCACGTCCCGGACATGCATCCCCTCCGCGCGGGCGGAGAATGTCAGCGCCATGCGGTGCTGGAGCACGGGTTCCGCCAGGGCAAGAACATCGTCCACCGACGGGGCAAGACGCCCGTCGTAAAGCGCTCGTGCACGCATACACAGCATCATCGCCTGCCCGGCCCGGGGCCCGGGGCCCCAGGCCACATGCCGGTCGGTATCGGCGTTGCCGTTGCCCGGCCGGGCGGCGCGGACCAGTTCGAGGATGGCGTCGATCACCTTCTCGCTGACAGGCATGCGGCGGACCAGCGCCTGAATCTCCTGAAGACGCGAGGCGGTGAGGACGGCCGCGGCGCGCTTTTCGTCGACGCCCGTCGTCTCAAGCAGAACCTGACGTTCCGCCTCGATTTCCGGATAGTGGACATCCACCTGCATGAGGAACCGGTCGAGCTGCGCTTCCGGCAGCGGGTATGTGCCTTCCTGCTCCAGCGGGTTTTGCGTCGCCAGCACATGGAAGGGCTCGGGCATGTCGTGCCGGGAGCCGGCGACGGTGACGTGATATTCCTGCATGGCCTGCAGAAGCGCCGACTGGGTGCGCGGCGAGGCGCGGTTGATTTCGTCGGCCATCAGCAACTGCGTGAAGATCGGTCCGGGGACAAAGCGGAAGGATCGCTTGCCGTCGGCGTCCTGATCCATGACTTCCGAGCCCAGTATGTCCGAGGGCATCAGATCGGGCGTGAACTGGATACGGTTGTCGCTGAGGCCGAGGACGGTGCCGAGCGTTGCGACAAGTTTGGTCTTTGCCAGCCCCGGCACGCCGACAAGAAGCGCATGCCCGCCGGACAGGACCGCAAGGATCGTCTGTTCCACGACATTGTGCTGGCCGAAGATGACCGTGCCGATTTCACGGCGAACGGCGGCAATGTCCTTGAGGGCCGTTTCGGCCGCTTCGACCACTGCCTTTTCGTCCAGCGCGGGATCGGCATTTTCAACGATGCCCATGTGGCAAACTCCGTATCTTTGAACCGGGGACTCAGCTCGCTATATCGTCCATTATCCACTATTTGGCGCGGATCGGATAACCATCAATGGAAAATACTGTGCTTTATCCCTATGAATCGCATGATCCCTTCGAGGCGCTAAGTGATAACATCGTGATTAGGAAAGAAGCTGGACCACACAATGGCAAGGGGTGAGATAGCGGCCGCGGGCAATGTGGCAAGTCTCGAAGCCCTTATTTCCAGGGCTGCGCCGGCGACAGGAGGGTTGCCGCCCGTCGAGCGCTGGCACCCGGAATTCTGCGGTGAACTGGACATGGAGATCCGCGCCGACGGCTCCTGGTATTACATGGGAACGCCGGTCACGCGGCCGGCGCTCGTGCGCCTGTTTGCAACGGTGCTGCGCAAGGACGGGGACGGCACGACCTATCTGGTCACGCCTGTCGAAAAGGTCGCTATCCGTGTCGAGGATGCGCCGTTCACTGCTGTTGAAATGAGCGCGCACTTGCGCGACGGCGAGCGGATCTTGACGTTCCGGACCAATGTCGGCGACGTGGTCGAGGCCGGCCCGGACCATCCGCTGCGCTTTGAAGTCACCGGTAAAAACCATGCGTTGAAGCCATATCTGCATGTGCGCGGCCGGCTTGAAGCGCTTTTGACGCGCGCGCTCACCTATGACCTTGTCGAACTGGGTCAAAGCCTTGATATCGATGGCGTCGAGACATTTTCGATCCGTTCCGGCGGCGCGGTCTTCGCGATCATGCCGGCAGACCGGCTGGAGGCCCTGTCGCGATGACCGGCGAGGGGAACCGCGCATTCAGCGCCGAGGCATTTCGCTCCAGAGCGGCGCAGGAGACCGGCGAGGAAGACGAGCGCAGATATGGCGATCATATCCTCAACGCCGATATCATAGAGCGGCTTTCGCAAAAGCCGCTTCGCGAAGCCGCGGTGCTTGTTCCGCTGGTCGATCATGGCGCCCATTCGAATATCCTCTTGACGCAGCGCACCCATGCTATGCGTACCCATTCCGGACAGGTGGCCTTTCCCGGCGGCGCGATCGACCCGGAGGACGGCTCCGCCGAGATTGCGGCGATGCGGGAAGCGGAAGAGGAAATCGGGTTGCCGCGATCCTATGTGGAGCCCGTCGGTCGTTTGCCGCACTATCTGACCGTGTCGGGGTTTCGCATTACCCCGGTTCTTGCCGTCGTGCGCGAAGACTATCCCATGACGATCAACCGCCACGAGGTGGATGACGCCTTTGAAGTGCCGTTTTCATTTCTGATGAACCCGGTCAACCACATTCGTGAAAGCCGGGTGTGGGAAGGCAAGGAACGGCATTTTTATACGATGCCCTATGGCGAGCGTTACATCTGGGGTGTGACCGCAGGTATTTTGCGCACGCTCTACGAAAGGCTTTATGCATGACGACAGGCGAGACCGCGTCGGTCGCGCGGACGGACTGGTTTCAGGAAAAGCGGCTGCAGGACGTGCTCGACCTGCTGAACCGCGACAGTGCGCAATCGCGTATTGTCGGCGGCGCTGTCCGCGATGCGCTCATGGGCATGCCGGTTGGCGACATCGACATTGCGACCACCCTGCATCCGCAGGATGTGCTGGAGCGGGCCGATGACGCCGGGATCAAATGCGTGCCGACAGGCATCGACCACGGAACGGTGACGCTTATTTGCGGCGGCGTGCCTTTCGAGGTGACGACGCTGCGGGCCGATATCGCCTCGGACGGGCGTCACGCAACGGTCGCCTACGGCGCCGACTGGTCGGTGGATGCGCACCGCCGTGACCTGACGATCAACGGGCTCTATGCCGATGCGGAAGGACATGTGATCGACCTGGTCGGCGGGCTGGCCGATATCGAGAGCCGGACCGTGCGTTTCATCGGCGATCCGCAAACCCGTATCACGGAAGACTATCTTCGTATTCTGCGCTTCTTCCGCTTTTTTGCGTGGTATGGCGGCGGTCGGCCCGATGCGGACGGGCTGCGGGCGTGTGCCCGACTCAAATCGGGGCTCTCGGGCCTGTCGGCAGAACGGGTATGGTCGGAGCTCAAGCGGTTGTTCGCCGCCCCGGATCCCTCGCGCGCGCTGCTCTGGATGCGCCAGAGCGGGGTTTTGAGCGCCATACTGCCCGAATCGGAGAAATGGGGGATCGACGCCATATTCGGCCTGGTCGAGACGGGAGCGGTGCTCGGCTGGACGCCGGATCCGTTGCTGCGTGTGATGGCGGTCGTACCGGATGATCCCGATCGGATGGACGCCATGGCGCGTCGGTTGCGCATGTCGAAGACCGAGCGCAGGCGTCTGGTTGCATGGGCCAGACAGCCGCCCGTCGGCGAGGAAACAGGCGATGCAGCGCTGCGGCGGCAGCTTTACCGTGGCGACAGCAAAGCCGTCGAGGATCGACTGCGCATCAGGCTTGCCGCCCTGCGCAAGGCGGCGCAGGGCGATGATGCGGCGCTTGTCGGCGCCGGTGCCTGTTCACGGCTGCTGCAGATGGCCGAGGAGTGGGTGCGGCCGGATTTCCCCGTAACCGGGAACGATCTGCTCAAATCCGGCGTTTCGCCCGGTCCGGGCGTCGGCGAGTTGCTGTCCGCGCTGGAGGACGCCTGGATCGACAGCGGGTTTGCCATGACGCGGGAACAGCTTCTCAAGCGGGCGCAGACATCAGCATCATGAAGGCATGGGTACCGGCGGGTGTGCTCATCAGCCCATATAGGCGTAGGCGCATGTCGCGCCGGCGCAGATTTTGGGGCTTCCGGCCTGCCTGATGTCGATGCGCGCCGTTGCCATGCGCCGGCCGTTCGAAAGGATCGTGACCGTTGCCTCGACATCGCCGGTCGATACGGGCCGCATGAAGTGGGTTGTCATATCAACCGTCGTCATGATCCGGTCGTCATTGTTGATGCCGATCAGGGTCAGAACACCAACCGTATCGGCGATGGCGGAAAGCGCCTGACCGCAGACAATGCCGCCGGTACGGGCGAGATCCTCGCCGGCCGGAATGCGGAAGACGGCGCCGGCTTCCGAAACATTGACAGGTTCGATGTTCAACTCTTTGACCCAAGGGGCAAAGGCCTCGGCAAGAAACGCCTTCATCGCATCAAGTCCGGATTGGTCCGCGGTCACGCCGTTGTCCTCCCACATCGTGTTGCGTCCTTTGAACGGGAGCAGCACGCAACAGTCAAGAGATGAGGCTTCTTAAGGCCAGCGGACCGCCGGCGGCATCGATGACAGGATCGAATCGACATTGCCGCCTGTTTTCAGGCCAAAAATGGTGCCGCGGTCGTAAAGCAGGTTGAACTCAACATAGCGACCGCGCCGGATAAGCTGCTCGTTGCGGTCATTCTCGTCCCAATGTGTGTTGAAGTTCCGGGTCACGAGCTTGGGATAGGCGACGGTGAAGGCGCGCCCGACATCCTGGACGAAGGCAAAATCGCCATCCCAGCCGCCGTCGGCGTCCGAGGACCGCAGCCAGTCGAAGAAAATTCCGCCGATGCCGCGCGGCTCGTTTCGGTGCTTGAGGAAGAAATACTCGTCGCACCACGCCTTGTAACGCGGATAGTCGGCCACCTTGTGCCTTGCGCAGGCGACCTCCATCGCCTTGTGGAACAGCTGCGTATCGGGGTCGTCCTGAACCCGGCGCCGGTCGAGGACCGGTGTCAGATCGGCACCGCCGCCGAACCATTGCGTCGTCGTGACCACCATGCGCGTGTTCATATGGACTGCCGGCACATGGGGATTGACCGGATGGGCGATGAGAGAGAGCCCGGACGCCCAGAACCGCGGGTCGATTTCGGCGCCGGGAATCTGCTGGCGGAACTCGGAGGAGAATTCACCGTGCACCGTCGAGGTGTGCACACCGACCTTTTCGAATACCCGGCCCGACATCATCGACATCACGCCGCCGCCGCCCTTGCCTTCGTCGCGGTGCCATTCGGTGCGGGTGAAACGGCCGGGCGGATCCTCCGAAAGCGGGCCGGTAACCGTGTCCTCGAGCTGCTCGAAGGCGGAGCAGATCGCATCGCGCAGGGTTTCGAACCAAATGCGCGATTTTGCTTTCTTTTCCTCCAGGCCAGGCGGATGCCCGAGCGGAAGGTGTGGCCTTTCCATCAACAAATGCCCCCAATTTGTCCCCGGCTCTCATTAGCAGGTCGGATTGAGCGATGCCATAGCCGCCCGGGCGATAATACGAACATAGTGTCGCGCCAAGGTTGTTTCATCTTTCCGGACTCGCCAATCGCGCCGTTCACGCATATGATCCGCCTTAGGGTGCTGATTATGAAGCGTGTTCCTAAAGTGCCGCCCATGGAAGGACTTCGCCGCCAGATTCGCAAGAGTCGCATGGCGAAGGGTACCGGAAAGGGTGATTCGTTCATTCGCGAGACGTTCCGTCTGCCGCGCGGGGCGGCACGCGCCAAGGCGCGGGAATGGTTCCATGCATGGCCGAAGGCAGCCTACTGGACCGAGGTCGAGAGCTGGCGGCAACTGCCCGGCGACGAGATCGAGTTCACCATGCGCCGCCTGCCGAGCGCCGATTAAGCTGAAATCTCAAGCTGCCGGATTGCTTCGCCTGCGATCATCGCCGCGGCGATGGCGATGTTGAGGGAGCGGCGGCCGGGTTCCATCGGGATCAGGATACGGGCGTCAGCCTCTTGATGAACGTGATCCGGCACACCCGAACTCTCCCTGCCGAACAACAGTATGTCGCCGTCCCTGAACTCAAACCGGCGATAGGAGCTTTCGGCCTGTGTCGAGGAAAGGACAAGACGGCGGTTTTCCGTTCTCAGCCATTGAAGGAAGGCTTTCCAGTTCGGGTGTCTCGTCAGCGTCGCCTGCTCGACATAGTCCATGCCGGCACGCCGCAGCGCGCGATCGGAAATGTCGAAACCGGCCGGCTCGATCAGGTCGACAGGCAGACCAAGGCAGGCGGACATGCGCAGGATCGTGCCGGTGTTGCCGGGAATATCGGGCTGGTAGAGGGCAATTCTGAGATCCTTGTCCATGGTCTTGTCTTAGGTTGTCGTGACCGAATTGCAACACAATCGTGCACGATACGAAATCTACGACTCGCCACTGGAAACCCGATTCGAATCGGTGTAGGAGATTGCACCGTGGACCAATTCGAGACAGAGGAGGGGCCATTGGCAGACATAATCCGGCATCTCCCACCATTGGCGCGAGCGCGCGATGGCCTTGTCTCGGGCGACGGTTTCCACGTCACAATCTGACGATCCGCTTCCCGGACTTTCGCTGACCCGCTTTATCGATGCGCACCTCATGTGCGTTGGGTCGTATGTATTTTGGACAGTGACGGTTCGACAGTTCTTCACAATAGCGCCCTAAAACCGCCCGGGCACTCTGGTCCGGTTCTTGAAATCCGGCGCGCAGACCGATCACTCTCCAGGCTTGAACAGAGGCTGAATCATGTTTGGCTGGTTTGAAAGACGTTTGAATCCCTATCCGAAGGTGCCTTCCGGGCAGCCGCCCCGGCAGTTGCTGGCTTTCTGCTGGCACTACTCCCGGGAAGCGGCGCCGTGGCTTGCCATGATGTCGGTGCTGACGGCGCTGATCGCGATTGGTGAGGTCTTCCTGTTCAGTTTCCTCGGCGACATCGTCAACTGGCTGTCGGCCTCCTCGCGCGAGGAATTCCTCGCAAGGGAGGGCACGAGGCTGTTCTGGATGTCTGTCCTGGTGCTTGTCGTCCTGCCCGGCATCGTGTGGGTGCAGTCGATGCTGACCCATCAGACGCTGCTTGGCAACTATCCGATGATCGGACGCTGGCAGATGCATCGTTATCTGTTGCGACACAGCCTGGCCTTCTTTGCCGACGAATTTGCCGGCCGGGTGGCGACGCGCGTCATGCAGACATCGCTTGCGGTGCGCGAGGCCGTCATGAAGGTTCTCGACGTCCTCGTCTATGTGGTGGTTTTCTTCCTGACGATGCTGGTCATGATCGCCGCGGCGGATCTGCGTCTGGCCGCCCCGCTGGTGATCTGGATCGCGGTCTATATCGGAATGATTGCCTATTTCGTGCCGCGCATGAAGCGGATCTCGCGCGAACAGGCCGACGCACGCTCGATGATGACCGGGCGGGTGGTGGACAGCTATACCAATATCGCAACGGTGAAACTGTTCTCCCATGCGGGTCGTGAAGAGATTTATGCACGCTCCGCCATGTCGGATTTCCTGGAGACGGTGCATCGTCAGATGCGGCTGGTGACGCTGTTTCACGGCATTGTCTACTTCAACAATGCGCTGCTGCTGTTCGCCATCGGTGCGTTGTCGATCAATCTGTGGCTGGCCGATTCCGTTTCCGTCGGCGTCATTGCCGCATCGATCGCCTTGGCTCTTCGCATATCCAGCATGTCCCATTGGATCATGTGGGAGGTCTCGGCACTGTTTGAGAATATCGGCGTCGTGATCGACGGCATGTCGATGCTGTCGAAACCGCACGGCGTGACAGATGAGAAGGCAGCCGACAAGCTGGTAGCCGATCGCGGCAAGATCGAGTTCGACCATATCCGTTTTCATTACGGCAAGGATGGCGGCGTGATCAACGATCTGTCGCTGACGATCCGGCCGGGTGAGAAGATCGGGCTGGTCGGCCGCTCAGGCGCCGGCAAGACGACGCTGACGAATGTCCTGTTGCGGTTTTACGACCTTGAGGCCGGGCGGATCCTCATCGACGGGCGGGATATCTCGACCGTGTCGCAGGACAGCCTGCGCGCGCGCATCGGCGTGGTCACGCAGGACACATCCCTGTTGCACCGGTCGATCCGCGACAATATCGGCTACAGCAAGCCGGATGCCAGCGATGAGGAGATCATCGATGCGGCCAAGCGCGCCAACGCATGGGACTTTATCCAGGATCTTGAGGACCTGAAGGGGCGCAAGGGTCTCGATGCCCATGTCGGCGAGCGCGGGGTGAAACTCTCGGGCGGGCAGCGCCAGCGCATCGCCATTGCCCGCGTGTTCCTCAAGGATGCTCCGATCCTGGTTCTGGACGAGGCCACATCGGCGCTCGATTCGGAGGTCGAGGCGGCAATCCAGGAGAACCTCTTCGCCCTGATGGAGGGCAAGACGGTGATCGCGATCGCCCACAGGCTTTCAACGATTGCCGAGCTTGACCGCCTGATTGTCCTGGATTCCGGCGATATCGTTCAGACCGGCACCCATGCACAGCTGGTGCAGTCCGAAGGGCTCTATGCGGAACTGTGGTCGCGGCAGTCGGGCGGTTTCATCGACGCGGAGCCGGCGGCCGAGGACAATGCCGCGGCCGAATAGGCCGACGGTCCTTTATTCTGATATTGCCCAGCCCGGAAACCGCCGGGGTGGGTTTTTTGTTGCGGCTGACGGCTTGACCCCGTGATCCCGCGGGGCCGGTTTGCGGGCAGGCTGAATAGGGGTATGTTTGCGAAGGGGAAACGGCATGGAGCAGGCGGTTTGCAGCCGCGAGAATAATATGAAAACAGTGTATTGCGCTGTCAGAACCCTGTTTCTGGCTTTCGTCGTCGTCGCCTGGACGCAGGCCGGTTTCGCCCAGACGGGCATGACCGCCGTTACCGGTGGTTCGCAGGAGCAGGAGCCGGCCGCCGTCACTTTGCCGGAGTACCTGACGCCGGAAACCGTTCGGGAACTGGTGTCCACGCTGAGCGACGAGCAGGTGCGGCAATTGCTTCTGGAACGGCTCGACGCCGTCGCCAGGCAGGACACCGCCCCAACGGAACCGGGCCGCGATGTGCTCGAATTCCTCGGCAGTTCGTTCGTGGCGGTCGGCGTGTTGATCGCCAATGCGGTCACCGGGCTGTTTTTCCTGGTCGACGACGCGTTCCGTGTCGGCGAGTATCTGGAAATCGACGGGACCGTCGGCACGGTTGAGAAGATCTCGGTGCGGTCCCTGCAACTGCGTCATCACCAGGGACCGGTTCATACCATCCCTTATGGCGAGATCCCCAAGATCACCAACAATTCCCGGGACTGGGTGATCGTCAAGCTGAAGTTCACCGTTCCGTTCGACGCTGATGTGAACACGGTGAAGAAATTGTTCAAGCAGATCGGAAAGGACATTATGGAAGCGCCCTATGCCGATGATATCATTCAGACTTTCAAGTCGCAGGGTGTCTATGACGTCAACGATGTCGGCATTGTCGTGCGCGGCAAGTTCATGGCCAAGCCGGGCAAACAGTGGATGATCCGCAAGGACGTCTATGCGCGTGTGCAGAAAATCTTTTCCGAAAACGGGATCGAGTTCGCCCGCCGCGAGGTCAGGGTGAAGATGCCGGAGACCGAGGAGGGGGCGGACGCCGCCGGCAACGGCACCGCCGCCGCCGCGGCCGAAGCCGCGATCGCCCAGCAGGAAGAGGAGATGCAGGCGGCTGCGAAACCCGGTTAAGCCTCGCCGCTCTGCGCTGACAATTCGCGACTTGAAATGTTGCTGCGGCCGGGACGCGGTTCTATGTTCCCCGCCATGATCGTTCAACGAGTATTCCGGCTGTTCGAGCGGTGGATTGATCCGTTTTCCAAAAAGCACACACTGACCGCTTCCGGCGGCGCGGTCGGCTTTATGTGGCAGTTCGTCAAACAGGCAAAATGGCCTTTTTTCGCCATGCTGGTGCTCGGCGGCGCGGTCGCGTTGCTGGAAGTCGCGCTGTTTTATTTTGTCGGACGGCTGGTCGACCTTCTGGAGAGCGCCGATCCGGCGGCCGGCTGGCAGGGGCTTGCCGATCGGCACGGACCGGAACTTTTATTCATGCTGGCGGTCGTGCTGATCGGCCGCCTTGTCGTCGCGCCGCTGGTGACGCTGGTCGAGGAACAGACGGTCGTTCCCGGCTTTTTCAATCTGGTGCGCTGGCAGGCCTATTCGCGCATTGCCCGCCAGAGCCTTTCCTTCTTCCAGGACGATTTTGCCGGCCGCGTCGTCACCAAGGTGTGGCAATCGGGCCAGGCCGTCGGCGATTTCATGACCTCGCTGTTTCAGGTGGTCTGGTTCATCGCCATCTATGCGGTCACCACGCTGGCGCTGGTCGCCCAGCTTGACTGGCGGCTGGCGGCGGTGGTCGCGGCCTGGATCGTCGCGTTCGGATGTGTCGCCCGCTACTTTGTGCCCCGCATCCGGCGCATGTCGAAGGAAACGGCGGAAGCCGCGTCGCTGTTGAACGGGCGGCTGGTGGACAGCTATTCCAATGTCCAGACGCTGAAGCTCTTCGGCCGTGAGGACGACAACGACCGCTACATAAAAAGCGGTTTCGACGGTTTCATCGCCGCGGTCATTCCCTTCACGCGCAATCTGACGGGCGTGCGCGTCTCGCTCGCCGCGCTTTCGGGAATCATGATCGCGACGATGGGCTATCTGACCATCGATCTGTGGCTGCGGGGGCAGATCAGCATCGGAGCCGTCGCCTTCACGCTGTCTCTGGTCTTGCGCCTGAGCCTGCTTCTCGGGCGGCTGATGACGCAGTTCAACGGGCTGATGCGCAATTTCGGCACGATCCAGAACTCGATGGATATGCTGAACAAGCCGATCATGCTCGAGGACAAGCCGGATGCGACCGACCTCGTCGTTGGTGAAAGCAACATTCGTTTCGAGAAGGTCAATTTCCGCTACAACAGGCAAAAAGCGGTGATCGACGATGTCGGCCTCACGGTCGAAGCCGGGCAGAAAGTGGGGCTGGTCGGCCTGTCGGGCGCCGGCAAGTCGACACTGGTAAACCTTCTCCTCAGATTCTTCGATCTCGATTCCGGCCGCATCACCATAGATGGGCAGGACATCTCCAGGGTGACGCAAAGTTCGCTGCGCCAGCATATCAGCGTTGTCACGCAGGACACGTCGCTGATGCACCGTTCCGTTCGGGACAATATCGCTCTTGGACGCCGTAATGCCCGTGACGCCGACATCGTCGACGCCGCCCGGCAGGCCGAGGCATGGCCGTTTATCGAGGGGCTGAAGGATCAGCAGGGGCGAACCGGGCTGGAGGCGCATGTCGGCGAGCGCGGCGTCAAGCTCTCGGGCGGGCAGCGCCAGCGCATCGCCATTGCCCGGGTCATGCTGAAAAACGCGCCGATCCTGATACTGGACGAAGCGACGTCGGCCCTCGATTCAGAGATCGAGGCGGCAATCCAGGAGAACCTTACCCGGCTGATGCAGGGCAAAACGGTGATCGCCATCGCTCACAGGCTTTCCACCATCGCCCGTATGGACCGGCTGGTCGTGATGCATGAGGGCAGGATTGTCGAAGACGGAAGCCATGATGAACTGCTGCGGGCCGACGGACTTTATGCGCGCCTCTGGACCCGCCAGTCCGGCGGTTTTATCAGCGATTCCCTGGTGGCGGAACGCTGATGCGCATCAGCACCATAGGACGAAGGGTTAAAAACTTGCGGCAATGTGCCTCTGTGCGGGTCTGCAGACTGGACATATTCTAATAAGAGTCATAGAACCCGGCAAAATGTGGGGACGAGGCCGCGCCTGAGGGGTGAAAAAGGCGTAGCGTTGCGTTTCCATGTAGGTCAGTCTGCGCAGAGGATGGTCAAAACCGTGAGCGAACACGATACAACAGCCGAGCCGAGCCGCCGTGATTTTCTCTATCTGACAACCGGTATGGCCGGCGTCGTCGGTGTCGGTGCCTTGGCCTGGCCCTTTATCGACCAGATGCGGCCGAACGCCACGACACTGGCCCTGTCGACGATTGAGGTCGATGTCTCGTCGCTCGAGGAAGGCATGTCGATCACCGTCAAATGGCGTGGAAAGCCGGTTTTCATCCGTAACCGGACACAGAAGGAAATCGAAGAGGCAAACGCGGTGCCGCTGGAGGATCTGAAGGATCAGGCTGCGCGCAACGCCAATCTTCCGCCTGATACGCCGGCGCTCGATGTCGACCGTTCCGCGGGCGAGGAACGGGAGAACTGGATCGTGATGATCGGATCATGCACCCATCTGGGTTGCGTCCCGCTCGGTCAGGCCGGGGATTACGGCGGCTGGTTCTGCCCCTGCCACGGCTCGCACTACGATACGGCCGGTCGCATCCGCAGCGGCCCGGCGCCGGAGAACTTGTGGATTCCGCCGTTCGAATTCATCACCGACACAAGAATCAAGATCGGGTAACAGGGGACGTTACGATGAGTGGTGGTCATTCTTCATATGAGCCAACAAGCGGTCTCGGCAAGTGGGTCGATTCGCGCCTGCCGCTTCCAAGGTTGGTGTACGATTCCTTTGTTGCCTACCCGACGCCGCGCAATCTGAACTACGCCTATACATTCGGCGCGATTTTGTCGGTGATGCTGGTGTCGCAGATCCTGACGGGCATTGTGCTGGCGATGCACTACACGGCGTCGACCGCCGGCGCGTTCAGCTCGGTCGAGAACATCATGCGTGACGTCAATTCCGGCTGGCTTTTGCGTTACATGCACCAGAACGGCGCGTCCTTCTTCTTCATCGCCGTTTACCTCCACATGTTCCGCGGCATGTATTACGGCTCCTACAAGGCGCCGCGCGAGATCCTGTGGATCCTCGGCGTCATCATCTACCTCCTGATGATGGCCACCGGCTTCATGGGCTATGTGCTCCCATGGGGGCAGATGTCTTTCTGGGGAGCAACGGTGATCACCGGTTTCTTCAGTGCGTTCCCGCTGGTCGGCGAGCCGATCCAGCAATGGCTGCTGGGTGGTTTCGCGGTCGACAATCCGACGCTGAACCGCTTCTTCTCACTGCACTATCTCCTGCCGTTCATGATCGCCGGTGTGGTCATCCTGCACGTATGGGCGCTGCACGTGACCGGGCAGACCAATCCGACGGGCGTTGAGGTGAAGTCGAAGACCGATACGGTTCCGTTCACGCCCTATGCAACCATCAAGGATGCGTTCGCCACCGTCGTCTTCCTGCTGGTGTTTGCCTATTTCGTTTTCTACATGCCCAACTATCTCGGGCATCCGGACAACTATATCGAGGCCAACCCGCTGGTGACGCCCGCGCATATCGTGCCGGAATGGTACTACCTGCCGTTCTACGCCATCCTGCGCGCCATCACCTTCAATGTCGGGCCGATCGATTCGAAGCTCGGCGGCGTCCTCGCCATGTTCGCTTCGATCATGATCCTGTTCCTGCTTCCCTGGCTCGATACATCCAAGGTCCGCTCGGCGGTCTACCGTCCGTGGTACAAGCTGTTCTTCTGGCTGTTCGTCGCCAACACCATCTTCCTGGGGTGGCTGGGCTCGAAACCGGCGGAAGGCGCCTATGTCATCATGGCTCAGATCGGCACGGCCTATTATTTCCTCTTCTTCTTCCCGATCCTGCCCATTCTGGGATTGGTGGAGAAACCGAGACAGGTGCCAAACTCGATCACCGAATCGGTGCTCGCCAAACAAGGCAGCGGCAAACCCGAGGCGGCGACAGCCGCACCGGAAAACCGCGCATAACCCGGCGTCAGAAAGGACAAGAAAGATGAAAACACTCGTCTCTACGCTTCTGTCGCTGGTTCTGGCATCCAGCATCGGGACGGCCGCCATGGCGGCCGGCGACGCCAAGACGCCGCGCGAGCAGAAATGGTCGTTCTCGGGGCCGTTCGGCACCTATGACAAAGGCCAGTTGCAACGCGGGCTGAAGGTCTATGTCGAACTCTGCGCGGCGTGCCATTCGCTTGACCGTATCGCATTTCGCAACTTTACCGAACTCGGTTACAGCGAAGATCAGATCAAGACCCTGGCCGCCAACTATGACGTGACCGACGGTCCGAACGAGGAAGGGGAGATGTTCGACAGGCCGGCAATCCTGTCCGACTATTTCCCCAACCCGTTTCCCAATGCGGAGGCGGCCGCCTTTGCCAATAACGGCGCCGCGCCTCCGGACCTTTCGCTGATGGCCAAGGCACGCGCGACAACCCGAGGGTTCCCGCAATTCGTGTTCGATATCTTCACCATGTACAATGAGGGCGGACCGGACTACCTCTATTCGCTTCTGACCGGCTATCAGGATCCGCCGAGCGACGTCGAGATCACCGAAGGGACCTACTACAATCCGTATTTCCTCAGCGGTATCTCGCTTTCCATGGCGCCGCCGCTCTCCGACGGGATCGTCACCTATGACGACGGCGCGCCGGAGACGGTCGATCAGTACGCCAAGGACGTTACGGCCTTCATGATGTGGGCCGCCGAGCCGAAGCTTGAGGAACGTAAATCGCTGGGCTTCAAGGTGATGATCTTCATCCTCATCTTCAGCTGCCTGCTTTATCTCAGCAAGAAGTCCGTGTGGTCCCGCGTGGAGCATTGACCTGCCAGCAATTACGGATAAAGAATGTCTCAAGGCGGCTGTGAGCCGCCTTTTGCATGCCCGGCCCAACCGGACGGGGGCACAGGCGGGGACGAAGCCATGGATCAATCGCTGAAACAAACCTTGCTGGCGTCGATCAGAACCATCCCGGACTATCCGAAGCCCGGCATCCAGTTTCGCGACATCACGACGCTGCTCGGAAATCCGCAGGCGTTTCGACGCTCGGTGGACGAACTGGTGCATCCCTATGCCGGTACGAAGATCGATCAGATCGCCGGTATCGAGGCGCGCGGATTTATTCTCGGCGGCGCGATCGCCCACCAGCTGTCTTCCGGGTTCGTGCCGATCCGCAAGAAGGGGAAACTGCCCTATGAGACGATCCGCGTCGCCTACAATCTCGAATATGGTGTCGATGAGATGGAGATGCACAAGGACGCCGTCTCGGCGGGCCAGAAGGTCATCCTCGTCGACGATCTGATCGCGACGGGCGGAACTGCCGAAGGAGCGGTCAAGCTGCTGCGGCAGATGGGTGCTGAAATCCTCGCGGCCTGTTTTGTCATCGACCTGCCGGATCTTGGCGGGCGAAAGAAACTGGAAGATCTCGGGATCACGGTCCGCACGCTGGTGGCGTTCGAAGGCGCGTAGAGCAAATCCGGGTTAAATTCTCACCAGCACGGCGCTGTCGAAGCTGATGACCTTTTCGCCGTTCTGATTGAAGCCTTCCGAATGGGATTCGACAATGCCCCATTCGGGCTTTCGTTCGCGTCGCCTTGCCGAAAGCCAGGTGTTGAAAAACTGAATCGTATCACCGGCATAGACCGGTTTGTGCCACCTCAGATTCCGGAAGCCCGGAGAGGGACCGATTTCCGGCGGTGATTTTCCGTTTGCCTTGAGTTCATCATGCCAACGGTCTCTGAATTCTACATTTTTCTTCATCCACACCGCTGTCGTGTGCCAACCGGAGGCGCACAGCCCGCCGAACATGGAACCGGCGGCTGCCTCGGCGTCTATGTGGAAGGGCTGGGGGTCGAACTTGCGCGCGAATGCGATGATTTCCTCCGCCGCGAACCTATGCGTGCCGAGGTCGTTGCGGCGGCCGATGTCGAAGGCGTCGAGACCGCTCATGCGCCGGCCTCCCGGTTGCGTGTTGCAAAGAAGCCGGAGTTCTCGGAGGTGCAGACCACCTTGCCGTCCTGATTGACGATTTCGTGGCGGAACTGAACGGCACCGATCCCCGGCCTCGACTGCAAGGGACGTGCGGAGACGACGGTGGATGTGCCGCTCAACGTATCGCCGGCGCGGACCGGCCTTATCCATTTGCAATTGTCGACGCCCGGCGCGCCCTGCGATGTGGAGTTGGCGATATAGCCATCGATGAACATGCGCATGACGATCGCGCATGTGTGCCATCCGGATGCCGAGAGGCCACCAAGAATGCTTGCCTTGCCCGCCTCTTCGTCGAGATGCATGGGCTGCGGATCGAATTGGCTGGCGAAGGCGACGATTTCCTCGGCGCTGACGGGATATGGCCCGAGGGGAAATTGCCGGCCCGGCTCGAAATCCTCGAAGGCGAGTCTGTCCGTTTGGATTGTCAGATTGTTCATGGTTGATCTTATGCCGCGAAGCGCGTGTGCGATCAATGGGGTGCCGGGCCGGTTTTCCAAAGTTGCGCGATCAGGCCGAAATAGAGCAGCGGGCCGAGATAGGCGGCGATCGCGAGCAGCAACAGCGCAGACTGCAACAGCGCCTTGCGGCTTGCAAAGGCCTCGTCAGGTGTTGAACTTGAACAGCATCACGTCGCCGTCCTGGACCACATATTCCTTGCCTTCGTCGCGCGCCTTTCCGGCATCGCGGGCCGCGACCTCGCCGCCGAGCGAGGCGTAGTCGTCATAGGCGATGGTCTGGGCGCGGATGAAGCCACGCTCGAAATCGGTGTGAATGACGCCTGCCGCCCGCGGCGCCTTGGCTCCGCGTTTTACGGTCCAGGCGCGCGCTTCCTTGGGACCGGCGGTAAAATAGGTGATCAGGTCGAGGAGCGTGTATCCGGCGCGGATAAGCTTGTCGAGACCGGGTTCATCGAGCCCCAGTTCAGACAGGAACTCGGCGGCTTCTTCGGTATCCAGCTGGGCGATCTGCGCCTCGATTTCCGCCGAGATGACCACGAATTGCGCATTCTGCTGTGCGGCCATTGCCGCGACGGCCTTTGTCTTTTCGTTGCCGGTCGCCGCGTCCGCCTCGTCGACATTGCAGACATAAAGCACCGGTTTGGATGTCAGAAGATTGAGCGTATTGAGGAGCCGAAGGTCCTCGGCGGCAATTCCGTCGAGCAACAGGCGAACGGGCTTGCCGTTCTTAAGAAGGTCGAGTGCCTTTTCCATCATCGGAAGGATCAGGATGGCTTCCTTTTCCTTTCCGGTGGCGCGTTTGCGGGTCTGTTCGGCGCGCCGCTCAAGGCTTTCCAGATCCGCAAGCATCAATTCGGTTTCGATGGTCTCGGCGTCGGCCACCGGGTCGATGCGGCCTTCGACATGGGTGATGTCGTCATCGTCGAAGCAGCGCAGCACATGGACGATGGCGTCCACCTCGCGGATATTGGCCAGAAACTGGTTGCCGAGGCCCTCGCCCTTCGATGCGCCGCGCACGAGGCCGGCGATGTCGACAAAGGAAATGCGTGTCGGAACGATCTCCTTGGATTGAGCGATCTTTGCGATCGTCTGCAGTCTGCCGTCGGGCACGGCAACCTCTCCGGTGTTCGGCTCAATCGTGCAGAAGGGGTAATTGGCAGCCTGTGCCGCGGCCGTCTTGGTCAACGCGTTGAACAGGGTCGACTTGCCGACATTGGGCAGTCCTACGATGCCGCACTTGAAGCCCATTTTCTATTCCTTGTTTCCGAAGAGCTTTTTCAACATGTCCGCCATGGGACCCTTGGCGGGGGGAGATGCCGTTTTCGATGGCCGCGCCGCGCGGATATGCGATGCGTCCTTGCGTGTCTTTTTCGTGTCGGTGGTCTTCTGGTGCGCTCCGTTTCCGGTGGCGACGGCAATCTTGTTCAGGAAACCCGCATCATTGCCCGATACAAGCATGTCGACATTGTCCGCGACCGCCTCAAGAAGAGCGTTCACCCAGTCGCCGTCGCTCTTGGCGAAATCGCCGAGCACATGTCCCGTCACCCGTTCCTTGACGCCGGGATGGCCGATGCCGAGCCGCAGCCTGCGATAGTCCTTGCCGCAGTGGGCGTCGATGGATTTGATGCCGTTGTGACCGCCGGCCCCGCCGCCCGTCTTGATCCGCACCTTGCCGGGCTGAAGATCGAGTTCGTCATAGATCACGATGAGGTCCGACGCAGAGAGCTTGTAAAAGCGCATGGCTTCTCCGACGCTCTCGCCGGAAAGGTTCATGAATGTCTGCGGTTTGACAATGAGGACCTTTTCGCCGGCAATCGTGCCTTCCGAAATCTCGCCCTTGAATTTTTTCGACCATCCCGGAAAGGAATGGCGGCGGGCAATCGCGTCCGCCGCCATGAAGCCGATATTGTGGCGCTGTTTCGCGTAGCGGGGGCCGGGATTGCCGAGGCCTGCGATAAGCAACATCGCACCGGTCTCCGTGTCGCAAGGAGATGGCGGCGATTATTCCTCGCCGCCGCCCTCTTCGGTTGCCTCTTCGCCCTCGGTTGCCTCTTCGCCTGCTTCCGCTTCGGCTCCCTCTTCGCCTTCCTGCTCTTCCTCTTCGCTCTTCAGGCCGGCGGGTGCGGCGATCGTCGCGATCGTGAAGTCACGGTCGGTAATCGTCGGTGTCACGTCTTCAGGCAGGGTGATGTCGGAGATATGGATGCCGTCACCCAGATCAAGGCCGGTCAGGTCGGCGATGAAATTCTCCGGAATGCTGTCTGCCGGGCAGGTCACCTCGACCGCGTGGCGCACGACGTTGAGAACGCCGCCGCGCTTGATGCCGGGCGATTCCTCGTCATTGATGAACTGGACCGGCACCTCGACGGTCACGACCGTGTCCTTGGAGACGCGCAGGAAGTCCACATGCATGGTGAAATCGCGCACCGGATCGAGCTGATAATCCTTCGGCAGAACGCGGACCTTCTTGCCGCCCACATCGATCGTCGCGATTGTCGTCAGAAATCCACCACTGTGGATCTTCATCGTCACGTCCTTATAGGGCAGCGCGATGGAAACCGGGGGTTCCTTGCCGCCGTAAATCACGGCGGGAATTTTTCCGTTGCGGCGAAGTTCGCGGGCGGACCCCTTACCAACCCGTTCGCGCGCCTCGGCTACAAGCTCATAGCTGTTGCTCATGGCTCTTCCTTTCGAGGTTCGACTTTGGAGTGTTCTACGGGCTGCTGCGCCCGAAAAAACATCGAGCGGCCAACGGCCGCCCATCCGCGTTGCCTCCAAGGGTGTCTACGCGGACGCGCGCTATATAGCGAAGGTCCGCGCGCTGCGCAAGCGCATTGAGCGGCGGGCCCGCGAATAGAAACGGCCGGGCGCTTGGGAAGAGCCCGGCCGAGGAGTAGCTGAAGGTGTCAGAGCCTATTGGGACTGAAGTTCCTCAGGCGTTTTGTCCGCGATATTCGTCCATTTTTCATTGGCGGCGGTAATCAGATTGGCGCGGTCGGCTTCCCAGCGCTCCTGGATGCCCGGGGCAAGATTGAGATAGAGCCGGTTGTCGACGATGCGCCACAGATGCGGGTCGCCGTCGAACTTGAAGCCCATCGCCGTTCCGAAGGCGCAATAGCCGCCATAGGCCGGTGCATAGGCTTCGGGGTTGGCCACGAACCGGGCCTTGTTCTCTTCGTTCTCGAAGCGGTAGGTAGCGCCGTTGTACTCGGCGGTGATCTGGAAATCGCCCCGGGTGGGTTCGCCCCTGGTGAAATAGGCGACCGGATCATAGCCGCGAAGGGCAAGGCCGGTGGTTGTCGCATTCACATCGACATCGGCTGCCAGAGCGGATGTCAGCAGGGCAATGGACAGGGCAGCGCCTGCAAGGGTGGTCTTCAAAACATTGAGCATAATCGTCTCCTCGATTCGCGTGTCAATTTGGATGCGGTGGGTCAGGGCGGCCCACCGCTTTCACCGGAGCGCTGGCGCCTGACGCCCGGCATGGCTATGGTTGTACAATTAGGAACCAATTGGTACAAAACAAATGAATGTGAGCGAAACTTGATTGAAAAATCAGACTGGGCTCTTATGACAAACAGGATCAGCCTCGTTCTGCGCAAACGGATCCGGGATAGCGAAGGAATGGCCAGACCACGCGAATTCGATATGGACACCGCCGTCGACGGTGCGATGCAGATATTCTGGCGTCTCGGCTATTCGGCCACCAATCTGCCGGATCTCCTGCATGCGATGGGCCTGTCGCGCGGTTCGTTCTACAAGGCATTCGGTGACAAACATTCCGCCTACCTCGCCGCGCTCGACCATTATGACCGGACCTGCATGGGATCCGCCGTTGCTCTTTTGAGCGACCGGTCCAAGGGAGATGGTGCGGAGCGCATCCTCAAGCTTTTCGAACAGACCGGTTGCGGCGAGGACGCCGCGCCGCGCGGATGTTTTGTCTGCAACGCGATGGTCGAACTCGGACCGCATGACGAATCCGTCGCCAAACGCACGGCGGCGATGTCGAACCGCCTGCAAACGGCGATATTCGATGCGCTGGGTGATATGCCGGGCCGGCGGATGGACGATTTTGCCTCGCGGCACCGCAAGGCGGCCATCATCGCGCGGCTTTATCTCGGAGCTCAGGCGATGAGCAAGACGGGCAATGCCGATGCCGACTGGAAGAACCTTCTTGGCGAGTTGCTGGACCGTCCCGCCTAAGGAACGTCAGTCGAACAGGCTGGACACGGATTCCTCGGCGGCCGTTCGGGTGACGGCTTCGCCGATGAGGTTCGCGGTCGTAATGACGCGGATATTGTGTGCGTTCTGAACCGCGGTTGTCGGCTGGATGGAATCGGTGATCACCAGTTCCGTCAGCTTCGACGCCGTGACGCGCGCAACGGCACCGCCGGAGAGGACGCCGTGCGTGATATAGGCGGTCACGCTGGTCGCGCCGTTTTCAAGCAGTGCCTCGGCGGCGTTGCACAGCGTGCCGCCGGAATCGACGATATCGTCGATCAGAATGCAGTCGCGGCCGGAGACATCGCCGATCACGTTCATGACCTCCGATTCACCCGGCCGGTCGCGCCGTTTGTCGACGATGGCAAGCAGGGAATCGAGCCGTTTGGCGAGCGAGCGCGCGCGCACCACGCCGCCCGTGTCGGGCGAGACCACCATGACGTTGGAGACGTCGTAGTTTTCCTTGATGTCGCGCGCCAGGATCGG
>NZ_CFHWAF010000035.1:0-24853 GCF_984452065.1 Hoeflea sp.
GGCAGCGTTCGCTGGCCAGGGACCGGGCCCGCCAGCGCATGATTTCCGATGTGCCGCGGGCCACTTTGGTGATCGCCAACCCGACGCACTACGCCGTGGCGCTGCGCTACAAGCGCGAGGAAAACGATGCGCCGGTCGTCGTCGCCAAGGGTCAGGACCTTGTCGCCCTGAAAATCCGCGAAGTCGCCGAGAGCAACAATGTACCGGTTTTCGAGGACCCGCCGCTTGCCCGCTCCATCTTTGCACAAGCTTCGGTTGGTAGCGTTATTCCACCGGCTTTCTACAAGGCCGTCGCCGAACTGATCCATGTCGTCTACGCAAAATCTGCGCCAGCGGTGAACCAGGACAGCCCGAGATAAGACTGATGTATCTGAATATCGAAAACCGGTCCGAAGCAACAGCATGTTCCCGTCTCGGCGTGCTGCCGGTGACATCGCGGACGCTATGCCCTGAAAACGGTGAAGTTATCAAACGGCCTGACGTAAGATGAGACTGTGTCCCTACACCAAACAGCGCGAGGAAATCGTCGCGCACGCGATCCGGTCCGTTGCGAGCGAACTGCGGCTCATTGATGCCGCCGATCTGATTGCGCTGCTGCGGCTGGAATGCCACAGCAATCTTTCGGACCTGGTTTCCTCGGCGGCGGAACTGTTCTTCCAGCCAGGCACGGTCAATTTCGGCGTGGGGGGCGACTATCGTCTCGACTGGGGCACGACGCCGCAGGTCACGCTCGATCTGGAACTCAAACCGGACGGCATGACGGTGTTTGCGCGCCTTACGCTGCTCGAAAGCCACGGCGAAGTCGAAATCAACCATATCTCGTTCGACAACCCGTCGGACGATCCGGACGAGAACACGGCGTCCCTCGCCGCAAGCCTGCAGGCCAGCGCGTTCAGCAATTTTTTCTCGCCGACCTCGATCCGGACAGCTTGAGGAAGGTCCGCTGTCAGCCGATCAGGCCGAGACGGATTGCCTTCGCGATGGCCTGAATTCTGTTGACCGCATCCAGCTTGGTCGCGGCAAATCCCAGATAGGCGTTCACGGTATGAACCGACAGTGAGAGCTCTTCGGCGATGGCCTCGCTTTTATGGCCATCCGCGGCCAGTTGCAGGCATTGAAGCTCGCGATCATTAAGGTTCTGATGCGGTGAAATGCGCTGCACATCCAGAGCCAGCAATTCGCGCATGATGCGGTAGATATCGCGATGGAACTCGATCACACGGTCACCGCTCAAATCCAGCTTCGAGCCGAAGAACAGGGCAAAACCATTGCCCATAATGCCCAGCTTCACGGGAAACCCCACGCCGCTGACCGATGCGTTCCGGACGCCCAGCCCCTCGACAAAGGGGCCGGCCGCCTTGCCGCCGGCTTCGCCTGCCCAGGTAAACGGAAGCAGCGACCATTCCATATGCGCTTCGATGGCCGGGCTTATGTGCGACACCGTCTTGCGCATTTCGCGGTCGAGCGAACTCAGCACGACCGACACCCGCTGGCTGTCGCTGGAGGCAAAACGGTTCACCCGGCACACGACATATCCGTCCGCGCCGAGCATGGTCCGCAGCTCCTGCGCCGCGTCCTCAAGATCCGAAGCCCCGTCCGGATCACCCTCAGTCTTCATGGGCCATGGCTGACAAACATCAGGATTGTCGTTGACCGATTTTCTAAGTGCCGTCTCCAACGTCTCGCCCTCGTCATTGACGAACTAAAAATAAATTTCTCGAAACAATAAAGTCCGTTTCGGAACACGGGTGCAGATGCTGTGATCTGCCTGTTAAATCAGGTTGTTTCTTACGGCATGCGCAATGGCCTCCGATCTGGTTTTCGTCGATGTCTTCTTCATGATGCTGGTGATGTAATTGTTCACGGTGTTGCGCGAAATTCCGATGATCAGCGAAATCTCGTCGCTGGTCTTGCCTTCGGCAATCCAGGAAAGACACTCCAGTTCGCGCTCGGTCAGTTCCTGCAGGACTTCGACACCGAATATGTCCTCCTGGAAACTGGTCAGGTGATAGGCGCAAACCTGCGCGATATCGTGGAGCCTGTTCTGCGAGAAGATCATGCCGTCGACAAAGCACAGCATGAGCACCATGCGGGCCGGGCCGACATCAAACGGCACGACACAAAGCTGGCGGCTCAAATGGGTCGGCATGGATATCGCCTTGGGGCAGTCGATGAATGTCGGCAGCATGGCCGACGTGCAGCGTTCGATCTCGGTGATCTTGAATTGCGCGCGGACCAGAACGGAGCCGAGCGTACGCACCAGATCGAACGGCCAATTGGCCGATACGGCAAATTCAAGATTGCCTTCCGAATATACGTCCCAACGCGCCAGAAGATAGCTTGCGGCGCCGGCATAATCGGCAATCAGCTTGAGCCCGTCGGCAATGTCGCCCGACTGGCCGGCCGCCCTGACATCCTCGAGCAAACGCGCCCTGCTCACTGCATGGCTCCGTGATCGAGAGCAGCCGCGTGAACTCCGTTCGACCGCCCGATGCCCTTGCTCCGCGAGCGAGCACCGCCCGGCGCGTCCTGCTCACCGTCAAAGCCCAGCTGTTTCAATACTGCCCCCACACTCCGTGTGTTGCCCCCGAACAGATTTACTGCCACCGTGGATAATGTACCATCCCGACCGTGTAAATCGAATGGTAACTTCTAGCACTTTACACAACTTATTAAATATTGCAGCGGAAGGCGCGCACGTAATCCGCGACAAAAGCCCTTTTGTCCAGGAAGACTTGCAGGTGACTGAATCGGAAAAGTCGCGCTGATTTATGCCGCGCTTGCCTGCCGGATGTGGAGCCTCAACAGGTTGTCCAAGGTTATCCCGGGTCGACTGATTGGCGGCTTTGCGTTCAGGCCGCGTCGTCTATGGCCCATTTGCGCAGAATCTTGGCGGCACGCTCTTCATTGATTTCGACCATGCGGGCCAGGCGCCGCTCCGGTCCTTCCTTCACGCGCCGGCCGATATCCTCGGTCGGGGCGGCCGCGAAGTTCGGCAGCGGATCTGCCGCCGCTGCGGCGCTGTCGGCACCCAGCGCCAGTTCACCGGGATCCGGCGCAGTTCCTTCGTCATTCGGATCGAAGCCGAAGTCGGCGCCGAAGCCTTCCATACTGGCCGTATTCGGACTGAAATCCGGAAGGTCGGGACCCGAATCTTCGTCAGCGCCGGCCGAGACGGTCAGCGCATTGGCCAGCGGCCGGAAGCCGAACCAGACAACGAGCAGGGCAACGAGAACAAAGGCGCCCGCGTTGATCATGCTGCCGAGGTGGCGGCCAACGGTCTGGCCGATATTCTCGCTCTGTGCCGCCTCGCTGAGCAATTCGGTTTCAAGGAACTGAACGACCGTCAGTTTGATCTGGTCGCCGCGGGCCGTATCGAGGCCGGAGGCGGAAATGACGATCTGTTCAAGCTCGGCCAGATGCTCCTCGATATCGGCCTCTGTCGCCGCTTCGCCGAGCATGGCCCTGATACGGCCCTCGTTGATGACCACGGCGATCGACAGCCTTTCCACGCTGTAGCTGTTCCTGACGGTCGCGATCGTCTTGGAGTTTATCTCGAAATTGGTCTGTTCTTCCTTGCGCTCGTTCGACTGCGACGACTGAGGCCCGGACGCGTTGGCGGCCTGTTCCTGCGGCAGATTCTGCTCCACGGTCGCCGGCGCGTTGGTCTCGGAACTGTTCGAGGCGTTGTTTTCACGCGTGATCCGTATCGAACGTTCGACACGCGAATCGGGATCGAAGACCGTTTCCTGGATCTGCTGGGTGTCGGTGTTGATATTGGCGCGGACGCTGGCGCGGAAATTGTCTATGCCGAGGAACGGCGCGAGAGCCTTGTCGATATTGCTGACGATCTCCGACTCCACCGTCTGTACGACATTGAGCGAGCGGTTCATGGTGCTGTTGGAGAAATCGTCGCCGGAGGCGAGCAACTGGCCGGTCGAGTCAAGCACCGTCACGTCATCGACACTCAGGGCCGGAACCGAAGCGGCGACAAGATGTCTTATCGATTGCGCGGCCCGCCGGCCGTCGCCGCCCACTGCCCGGACCATGACGGATGCCGATGGTTTTTGTTCTCCACGGCGGAAACTGCCGCGATCCGGCATGACAATATGGACGCGCGCGGCTGCTATCCCGTTGATCGAGCGTATGGTGCGGGCGATCTCGCCTTCCAGTGCGCGCACGCGGGTCACCTCCTGCATGAAGGAGGTCAATCCGAGCGAGCCGACATTGTCGAAGAGCTCATAGCCGGATGTGGAACTGTTCGGAAGACCGCGCTCGGCAAGCGTCATTCTGGCGCGGGCCGTCAGGCCCGCCGGAACGCTGACCGTTGCCCCGTCGGAACTGACCTCGAACGGCACGCCCATTTCACCGAGGGCGATCGCGATCTGGTTGGAATCGCTGCCTTCAAGGCCGACATAGAGCGTTTCGTAGCTTGGGCGGTTCAGGAACACGGCAGCAAGCGCGACGAGCGCAATGGCGAGCGCACCGGTTCCGGCCAGCGCAAGCAGGCGTTTGGTTCCGAGATTCGCCAGATTTCCCGGCAGGCTGGAAAGTTGGTCCAACAGACTCATTCTGTCTCCACATCAGCACCATGCTGCCGCGGGAGCGGCACCGATGGAAAAGACCTCCAACGGCCCGGCCAAGCTACAAATCGAAGCTTGCGCGAAGGTGATGTGAAAGCCGCCGCTGATCGTTGCGGCGGACGTGCAATCAGAAGAGCTCGGTATCGCCGGCCGCAGGTTCCGTTGCGGCCACGGAACACAGTCCGGGTTTCAGACGCTGGCGCATATCGGTCAGCTTGAGAACATTGAGCGCCGTTGTCGTATCGACCAGCACATCGCCAGGCAAGCGGCTGGACAATTCCGCCAGGAAATCCCCGAGCCCTTTCACACGCTGGACAGCAAGGTCCATGCCCTGGACGACGGCGATATCCTGCGGAGCGACGGGCGTGTCGTCATCACCGCACAGCACGTGCTCCGCAGCCTCGATCAACTGCGCGATTTCGGCCAGTTCCACCTGAAGTTTCAGCAGCAAGGCTGTCAGTGTCTCATCCGATGAGGCGTCGACAGCGCTGTTGCAGACCGCCTGTCCGGCTATCCCCGTCATTGCCCGTGTTCTCCCGCTGGGTCGCACCCCGGTATCATGCCCCAATGCGGTTTCAATCCCCTTAACGGATCACTAGAAAAATTCGATATCGTCGGCGACGGGTTGTTTGGGCGCAACCGGCTTTTCCTGTGCCACGGCCTTCAGCGTTTCGTGGCCGCTCAGAATGTTCTGCCGCGCCCGGCCGCTGACCGGCCAAAATTCGACTTTGCGACCAAGTTCGCCACCGAGGCTGGCGTTGACGATCGGAATGCCTTCGTCCGTCAGGAACCGTTCTGCGAAATCGCCGTTCTGCCGGCCGACATCGGACAGCCGCGACATGGTCCGCGCGCCGCCGAAAATCTTGGCCTCCAGCCGGCTCTTGCGTGCCCCTTTCTGCAACAGGTTGTTGATGAGCAATTCCATCAGATGAACGCCGTAGCGGGTGGCCTCCCCCGAAGCGCGGGCCTCGCCCGGCAGAAGGAAGTGGTTCATCCCACCCACGCCGGTGACCGGATCGCGCAGGCATGCGGCGACACAGGAGCCGAGGATGGTGCTCAACACGACGCTCGGATCGTCAGACACGAGATATTTTCCCTGAATGACGTGCAAGCGTTTTTGCGGGATTGCGACGGTCATCAAAGCGCCCCGAAGACCGCCTCTATCGCCGCCTTCATCTTGTCGATCGTAAACGGCTTGGCGAGGACATTGTTGGCTCCAAGGGACGCTGCCTTTTGAACCAGTGCGCGGTCACCCTGAGCGGTCAGGATGATGAAGGCCGCGCGCTTTGTCGCCGCATTGCCGCGGATCGCCTGAAGCAATCCCAGACCGTCCATGACGGGCATGTTGAAATCCGAGATCACCAGATGATGCGGGTCCTTCTGCATGATATCCAGGGCCTGCTTGCCGTCGCCGGCGGTGGTAATCCTGGTAAAACCGAGCTGCTGAAGCGCCTCTCCAAGCAGCAGCCGGCTTGTGACCTGATCATCGACGATCAGTGTTTTGATTTTGGGTGCAACGGACATTATCTGGTCCCCTCTCCGTGGGAAGTCGTCAAATTAAGTATCTCTTCGCCAATACCGCGAAGT
Organism: Hoeflea sp.; assembly: GCF_984452065.1. NCBI lineage: Bacteria > Pseudomonadati > Pseudomonadota > Alphaproteobacteria > Hyphomicrobiales > Rhizobiaceae > Hoeflea > Hoeflea sp. The sequence goes on from NZ_CFHWAF010000035.1 coordinate 6,171, forward strand.
GGCAATTGGTTTTCGACCGCGCCCATTTCAAAGGCTGAGCGCGGCATTCCGTATACAACGCACGTGCTCTCGTTTTGGCCGATTGTCGCGGCCCCTTTCTGCCGCATCTGCAAAAGCCCCGATGCTCCATCGCGGCCCATGCCGGTCAAAATGACACCGACAGCCCTGCGTCCGCAGCGCGCCGCAACGGAATTGAAGAGCACATCGACCGATGGTCTGTGCCCGTTAACGGCCTCGTCGTCGCGAAGCCTGCATCTGAGAGTCGTACTGCCCACGATCTCGAGATGCTTGTCACCGCCGGGTGCGACATAAACCATTCCGGGGCGAATGGGTGCACCGTCTGTGGCCTCGGCGACCTGGGGTTTGCACAGGCGGTCAAGTCGTGCCGCAAAACTGCTGGTGAATGCCTCGGGCATGTGCTGGGTAATCAATGTCGGCGGACAGTTGGCGGGAAATGTCGAAAGCACCGAAATCAATGCCTCGACGCCACCGGTTGAGGCGCCCACCGCAACGACTTTCGAGCCGGGACGGTAATTCACCGGGACATTCGATTGACCGTTTGCGGCGGCGGGCTGACCGGCTGCCGATGCAACGATCTGCGCTTTCGACTTGCCGCCCTGCTTGACCTTTTCCGCCAGGCCCGGAAACGGATCGGGATCGGCGGCCGCCGGCTTGCCGATACAGTCGAACGCGCCCAGTTCGAGTGCCGCCAAAGATGCTTCGGCACCCCTGCTTGTCAGGGTGGAGACCATGATCACCGGCATTGGACGCAAGCGCATGATCTTTTCGAGAAACTCCAGCCCGTTCATATTGGGCATCTCGACATCGAGCGTGATGACATCCGGGTTGAGCTGCTTGATGGCGTTGCGCGCCTGCGCGGCATCGCCGGCCGTGCCGACAACCTCAATGTCGGAATCCGCCCTCAACACGGAACTGATGAGACTGCGCATGGTTGCTGAATCATCGACAACGAGAACGCGCACCGGCTTTGTTTCCATCACACGCTCCCCGCAGTCTTCTGATAGGTGGTGATGCCGGCGTTCCTCAGGCGGTCCTTTGCCTCCCCGGATACACGCTCGGAATGACCGATATAGAGCCACCCGCCATCGGTCAGCATGTCGGCGTAGCGCGACCAGATCCGCGCCTGTGTCGCCTCATCGAAATAGATGACGACATTGCGGCAGAAAAGGACATCGAACGGCCCCTTGAACGGCCAGTCCCGCATGAGGTTAAGCTCGCGGAAGGCGATCAGGCGCTTGACGGCATCATCGACACACCACTGTCCGTCGCCAAGGCTCTTGAACCATTGGTCGCGCAATTGCGACGACACGGTCTCAATGGCCGCGTCGTCGTAAACACCCTGCCTGGCATGGGAGACGACCAGCGGGTCGATGTCGGTTGCCAGAATTTTGACGTCGTAGCGTTCCGCGTCGGGCATCACCGAAAGCAGTGTCAGCGCGATCGTGTAGGGCTCCTGCCCCTGTGAGCAGCCGGCAGACCAGAGCCGCACACGGCCACCCGCCTTCGCGCGCTGTACCAGTTCAGGCAATACCTCGTCGCGCAGATGGTCGAAATGGTGCTCCTCACGAAAGAAGCGCGTGAAGTTGGTCGTGAGCAGGGAGAGCATCTGCCGCCGCTCATCCGCACCGTCGGCGCCCGCCACGAGCTTGCAGTAGCTTGCAAAGCTGTCCATCCCGATACGGCGGATACGCTTGGCCAGGCGCGAGTAAACCAGCGAAGCCTTGGTCTCGTTCAGGAAGATGCCGGCGTCGTCATAGATCATCGACGCGATATCCTGAAGATCCTTCGCGGTCATGCGAAACTCCGCATCGACCAGAACATCGTTTCCGGGCGGGTCAAAACCCGGCCGCGCGGTTCCGGCGGCAGCCGCCTGCTTCAGTTGCTGGGCAGGCAAACCACTCATGCAGCTTCGCTTTCGTCATCGGGGAAAACCGATTCCAGCTCGATCAGGCAGATCATCCTTCCCTCAATGGCAAGAACGCCCTTGGCGAAAGACCGGTCGAGTTCGGACGATACTTCAGGGGTCGGCTGGATGTTGTCGTCCGTGACCGTCAGTATGTCCGAAACCGCATCGACCAGGAGCCCCACGACCTTCTCGCGCACCTGCGCAACGATGATGACGTGCCTGGCGGACGGATCCGATTCCTTCATGCCGAGCCGGCTGGACAGATCGACGATCGGCAGCACCGCTCCACGCAGATTGATAACGCCAAGCACATAGCCCGGCGAATGCGGCAGCGACGTTGCCGGCGTCCAGCCGCGAATTTCCCGGACGGACATGATGTCCACGCAGAATTCCTGCTCGCCTATCCTGAACGCGATCAGTTCACGAGCGCCCTCTGCAAGATTTTTCGAAGTCTGTTGCATGGTCTTACCCCACAGCTGCTAGTGACGTTTCGGATTTCAAGGCGCCGTTGCGCGAGGCAGCCACCACCGCCTCGACATCGACGATCAGGGCGACTTGGCCGTCGCCCAGAATGGTTGCCGCGGCTATGCCCGGCACATTGGCGTAATTTGCTTCAAGGCTCTTGATGACCACCTGGCGCTGGCCCTGAATGGCGTCGACCAGCAGCGCGCTCTGGCCGCCATCCTCCGAATCCACCAGCAGGGCGACACCCGCCAGGGGATCGGTCGGCGTGCTGGTGAAATTCAGTATCTGGCCGACATCGACAAGCGGTTTGAAACTGTCGCGAATGGATATGAGCTGGCCGCTGGCGCCAAATCCGTGGATATGCTCGTTTTCCGGCTTGAGCGTTTCGATGATCGAGGTGAGCGGGACAACCAGGGTCTGGTCCGCCACCGTCACCACCATTCCGTCAAGCACCGCCAGGGTCAACGGCAGGCTCATGGTGAACACGGATCCCTTTCCGGGCGTGGACGTGATGCCGACACGCCCGCCCAGGGCCTGGATGGAGCGCTTGACGACATCCATCCCGACACCGCGGCCTGAGATATCGGACAATTGCTCGGCCGTCGAAAATCCCGGCTGGAAGATCAGATTGTCGACCTCTTCGTCGGTCAGTGCGGTTTCGGCTGTAATCAACCCGTTGTCGATCGCTTTCTGGCGCACCTTTTGACGATTGATGCCGGCGCCGTCATCGGAAATCTCCAGGACGATCCGTCCCGACCGGTGTTTGGCCGACAGCTTGACCACGCCTTCCGGCGCCTTGCCGGCGGCAACCCGGTCATCCGGCAGCTCGAGCCCGTGATCAACGGCGTTGCGGATCATGTGGGTCAAAGGCTCGGCCAGTTTGTCGATAACCGTCTTGTCGACTTCGGTCGTCTCGCCTTCAGTGACGAGCCGCACATTCTTTCCGACCATCTCCGCCGCTTCGCGAACGGTTCGCGACATGCGCTGGAAGATCGGCTTGACCGGCTGGGCGCGGATCGCCATGACGCTGTCCTGGATTTCCCGGGTCAGTTGCTGGAGATCCTCAAGGCCCATCGTAACGGAGGAAGAGCCGGACGTTGCCGATTCCGCCACGCTCTGGGCGAGCATCGCCTGGTTGATGACCAGTTCGCCGACAAGATTGATCAGCCGGTCGATACGGCCCAGTTCAACGCGGATGGTCGATTGTGCCCCGGTTGCCGCCGAAGGCGTCAGCGCCTTCTGGCCTGCGGCGCCGGCGTCTTCCTTGCTCTGCGAGGCCGCGGCCTGCTGCAGGTCGATCACATTCGCCGTCTCGGGCGCCGTGTCGGGCGCCGTCTCGGGCTGTTCGTCAGCCGGCTCGGCCGTGAGCGCAGGGCCGTCGGCCGCCTGAATTTCGAGGTCCGGATCATCGCCGCCCTGTGAGATCCCGTCCTGCTCGGGCGCGGACGCATCAAGCGGCTCATCCGATGCCGACCCGGCAGTCTCCTCAGGTTGCGGAGGGGCCCCGGCCTGCAGTGGAGTGATCTCGATGTCGCAATCCCACTCGGCAAATTCGAACACGGCGCGGACCGCGGCTTCGTTTTCACCCGTCGAAAGCGTGGCATTCCAGACCAGATAGGAGCCCTCCGGGTCGATTTCGTCAACTGTCGGCAATGCGCTCATGTCACAGCTGACATCGAGCGTTCCAAGCTGGCTGAGCTCGCGCAGCAAAAGCAGCGTTTCGTTGCCCTTTTGATAAAGACCGGGCTTCGGCTTTAAGCGGATCCTGAATCCCGATGCCTGGTCCCCGCCATCGGCTCCGAAGTCATCGAAGGAGAACGGAACCGGTTTGAAATCAGGCTCTTCGTCGCCGTCGTCCAGATCGTCCAGCTGAACCGGAACCGGTTCGAAACCGGCCTCCTCGTGGTCGGCCGGCACCGGCTCGGCCGCCGCGTCCTCCGACGGCCCCTCGGATATCGGCACATCGCCGTTTGCCAGGGCTTCCATCTCCGCGATCATGACCTTGCAGCGATCCTCGTCGACGCTGCCGCCATCGCGGGCGGCGTTCGTCAGATCAGCCAGAACATCGGCCGATTTCAGCAGAACCTTGACCACGTCGCGGGTCGGCTCGAGCTGATTGGACCTGACGCAATCGAGGGTGGTTTCAAAGACATGCGCGAAGGCGACCAGTTCGTCGAGTGCGAAGGCCCCGGCGCCGCCCTTGATGGAATGCACCGCCCGGAACACCGCGTTGACGGTTTCCGGATCCTGATCGCCGTCATTGAGCGCCAGCAGGCCGGTTTCGAGCTCGGCCAGTTGCTCCTCGCACTCCTGAAAGAAGATCTCTTTGATTTCGTTCATATCCATCGCGGTCTCTCCGTCAGGCCGTTACGCGCTGAATCGCACTGATGAGCTTTTCGGGATCGAAAGGCTTGATGATCCAGCCGGTCGCACCGGCTTCGCGCGCGCGGTTCTTCTTCTCGGCATCGCTTTCCGTGGTCAGAACCAGGATCGGAACGGCCCTGTGGCGCTCGCTGCGGCGGACGTTCTCGATAAAGCCGAACCCGTCCATTCTGGGCATGTTGATGTCCGTTATGATGACATCCGGCTCGGCGTCGCCGAGCACCTCGAGACCGTGGACGCCGTCTTCGGCCTGAAGCGTTTCATAACCGGCGCCATTGAGCGTCATGAGCAACATGTTGCGGATGGTGCGTGAATCGTCGACCGTGAGGATTATCGTCTTTTTCATTGCGTCGCCTCCTTTACATGCAGGCTTTCCGGTTCAACGCCAAGCAGCGTCAATGCCGACAAAAAGGTTTCGGATGGAGCGTCAACCCGGAACGGGACGTCATCGTCATCCCAGCTCCTTCTGGCGCTCAACAGGAGCTGGATACACTGGGCGCCGACACGGTCGACCCCGGACGCGTCGACGACGAGCGCCTCGCCCCTTGCCGCAAGCAGGCTCTGATGCAATGGCGTCACGGCGGTCAGGTCGAGGTTCTCGGCCAATTCGAGCCGCCCGGCTTGATTTTCGGTTTCTGCACTCATTTCGGTCCCATCCCGTTCGTATCCCTCGCCGGCAAAAGCCGGCGGCTCAAAATTCAGTCCAGTCGTCGTTTTGCGTATCGGAAACCGCCACCGCGGCACCATCCGTCTCGAATGCGCTCGCCAGCTTCTGCCCCAATCCGCGGGCCGGCGATTCAACCGGTTTGTGATCCGCCTTGACGACGACCGGCTTTTCCACGGGCCTCGCTGCAGCCGGCCGCGCCGCCGGCGCCATTGCAAGCGGCCGCGTGCGCGGCGCCGCCGCGGCGACCATCGCAGCGCTGCCGATCTCAAAACCGGACATCAGACCACGCAGTTTGCGGCTTTCGGCGGTCAGGTTCTGACAGGCGGCATTGGTCTCCTCGACCATGGCCGCATTCTGCTGGGTCACCTGGTCCATCTGATTGATGGCCGTGTTGATCTCCTGAAGACCTGAGGTCTGCTCGCGGGTCGAGGTGACGATCGAGGCGACACGGTCATTGATGCGAAGCACGTGCTGTTCGATTTCCTGCAGGGCCTCGCCGGTCTCACTGACCAGCGACACGCCGTCGCCGACCTCGGTGACCGAATTCGTAATGAGTTCCTTGATTTCCTTCGCGGCGTTGGCCGACCTCTGGGCCAGTTCGCGCACTTCCTGCGCGACAACGGCAAAGCCCTTGCCGGCATCCCCGGCACGCGCTGCCTCCACGCCGGCATTCAGCGCCAGCAGGTTCGTCTGGAACGCTATGTCATCGATGACGCCGATAATCTGGCTGATCTTGCCCGAGGACTGCTCGATACGCTGCATGGCGGTGATTGCGTCCTGGACCACCTTGCCCGACTTCTGGGTGCCGCCCTTGGCTTCGTCAACCATCTGGCCGGCCTCTTCCGCGGCGGCGGCCGAGGTGCGAACCGTTGCCGTAATCTCGTCCAGCGCGGCGGCGGTCTCCTCCAGCGCCGCGGCCTGCTGTTCGGTGCGGCGGGACAGATCGTCCGCAGCCTGCGAGATTTCCGTGGATCCGGTCTGGACGATGTCCGTGGAGCCGGCAACCTCGCCCAATGTGTCGCGCAAGCCTTTGACCGTCTGATTGAATGCGTCACGCAGTTCCTCATATTCGGCGATAAACGGCTTTTCCAGCTCAACGGTCAGCTTGCCGCCGGCAAGGCTGCGCAGACCCGTCGACAGATCCTCGATAACCGCCCGGCGTTGCGCGTCGTCCTGCTCGCGGCGGCCGGCTGTGTCGGCTTCGGCATCTTCGCGGTTGCGGCGTTCCGTATCAGCCGCGTTGCGCGCGGCCTGGCCGTCCATGATCGCGCGCCGGAAGACCTCCAACGACCGCGCCATATCGCCGATTTCGTCGGAACGGTCGACATAGGGCACGTCCTGGCCGTAGGACCCGGCGGCGAGGACACCCATATAGTCCGTCATATGGCCGATCGGCCGGACGGCGCGCCAGCGAATGGCAAAAATCCCGCCCAGCAGCATGGCCATGGCGATCAGCGCGGCGGCGAACGCCAGCATCTGATAGGAGCCGACCATATCGCCGGCAACCGTTTCCTCGGCGGCAAGAGCGGCCTGCGTGTCGGCAACGATCTTGCGCAGATCGTCGCGGTGCCTGCCGTAAACCGCATGCAGTTCGGCCAGTACCGGCTCCATCGCCTGCCTGTCTGAGGCCTTGATTGCGGGGATCATACGGGTGTCGATCAGCTGCCAGAACTGTGCGCCATGACCCTGAACACCGGCTTCGACGGCGGCTTTCAGCTCAGGAGCGATATCCGAACCCTGCCAATGGCCGAGGCGTTCGTAATAGGCGTTCTCAAGCGCCGCGAGCTGATTGACATTGGTTTCGAGCAGACCGGGGATTTCCGCAGCCTCAAGCGCCAGCATGTAGGCCTCGGCCAGGAACAGCGGCGGCGACTGAATATCGGCACGCATATCATGGAGATCGATGATGCGCCGATATTCGGGCGCGCCGATCGCCACCTTGCTGATGGTCAGCGTATTGATGCTGACAGCGGCGATAAAACCGATGGCGACGACCGAACCGAAAACCAGCAAACCCTTTGCAATACTCAGTCTCATAGATGCTCCTCATGGTCGCCGGCGAACCCTCTGGTCCCGAAACCCGGCGTCACTCCTTCATCGGCTTTTCTCAGCGGAGGCTCTTTCACGCACGCCTCCTGATCAGCATATCCATCACGTCTTCATGCGCGGCTGTTTCCTCATGCGGCGGGCTCCGGTCCACATGCCGCGTGCCGTCGCCCAGCCGGAACTTGCGGACAATCTCTCCCAGATGGACGATTGCGGCCTGCACCTGCGCCATTCGTGCCTCGGCCTCGGCCGACTGCGCCGAAACCGACGATGCCTGCGCGCCGAGCGCATTCAGTTCGGCCGTCAGACGTTCGATTTCGGAGGATCGTTGCGCGTCGTCGGACGCCGCCCGGGAAACCGAGGCGTCGATCTCGGTAAAACGGCCAACGACGTCGTCAATGGCGGTGCCGGCTTCGTTGACTGCCTCCACGCCGCGATCGATGCGGGATTTCGTGTCTCCGACAAGGCCCTCGATCTCCTTGGCAGCCTCTGTGGACCGCTGTGCAAGCGCCCTGACTTCCTGGGCGACAACGGCAAACCCACGCCCCGCATCGCCTGCCCGCGCGGCTTCTATCCCGGCATTCAACGCCAGCAGGTTCGTCTGGAAGGCAATATCGTCGATCGCGCCGGTAATGTGACCGATCCGGTCGGCCAGCCCCTCGATTCCGCTCATCGCGTCGATGGCGCGGCCCATGACCTTGCCGCCGTTTTCGGCGCTGCGGCGCGCATCAACGATGACATCCTCCATCGTGCCCGCTCCGTCCTGCGCTTTCGGGCCGACGCAAAGGGCTTGGGCGAGCGCGCCGCTCAATTCACCGAGACGCTCTGTGGAGGACACCGATTCGGCGGTAAGGCCATTGAGCGCCGAGGCCGTGGCGGCGGCTTTTTCGTTGCCGGACAGCAGGGTCTTGACGATCGCCGAGAACGTCGATTGAACCCTGTCCAGCGCCACGTTGAACGTGGCGGCGAGCTCACGGTGCTCGGACGGAACCGATCCCTTGATGCGGTCGTTGAGATCGCCGACCATAAGGCCGCGCAGGGCGGCGCCGAATTCCCGATTGACGGCCTGGCGCTCCCCGGCGATCTGGTCCCCGAACGTCTTTGCGGATGCGGCCTGCAGTTCTTCGCTGTAGCCGCTCCACAGCAAATGCGTATAACGGGCGAACACTGAAAAGAGATCGGCCATATCGGCCGCGGCGGTTTCGAGACTGTCCTGCCTGGAGCCGGCAAACATACTTTTCGGCCAGTTGTGCTTCAGGCTCTGCTCGGCGGCGTGCTGAAAAACATGATTGATAACGGCAAGGCACCACTGCGGATCGAGACCGCTTCTTGCCAGCATCCGGCCGTGTTCGCTTGATTGCTCCTCAAATGCCGCACGGCGGGCGGGATCACCGAGATCGCCCAGGGTTTCCAGTTGCGACGTGAGGGCGGCAAGCGCGCCGCGAAAACTCTCGGCGCTCTCCGGCGCAAGCTCTTTCGGGGGCTGTTGGGCGACAAGCTGAGGGCGCGCATCCGCGGCAGCGGCCTCGAGCCGCGCACCGACCCGGGCGCAGGCATCGGCACCTGTCTGCGACAGAATCAGGAAATCGCGCTGGCCGCGCATTTCCGAAACCCTGTTCCGGTCTGCCTTTGTCGACGTCTGCCTGTGCACACGGATTCCCCGACAACCCTGCGCCAACAGCCAATAATGGCGACGCGCAATCCCATCCTGGCATCTCCCAAAATTGCAACGATAGCCCCGCCCACGGCGCAAATCGGGCCGGTGCCCGCGACGCTTTCGCAGGACCGGTGTTCCAGTCGAAATACCAATACTGAAGTGAAATACCGGATCGTGACCGGTTCAACGGAGCAGCCTCATGCCGATGAACCGATCGCTGTCGCGCTGTCCATTCCGCCGCAGTCAAACGCTATGGGCAATTCGTTTCCTTAAAGTTAATAAACCTTAAAAAATGTGGCGATGGCCAGTTGCCGGGGCACATTGGAAGGCACTGTGAGGCAAAAATGCAATCATCGTCCGTTTGGCAAGCTTCGTGCAAGTTTTTCCTGCGACGTTTGCGGCAGGATATTGAAGCAGAATCGTATCGGTGTCCGTCATGATGACTGATTGGAGAATTGCTGCATGTTCGTTATCGGAATAATTGCGCTCATTATTGCCGTTTTCATGTCTCTTGCGTTCTCGCTTCTGGATATTCTTGAAACCCAAAGAAAGACGGTCGGATACCCTCGTATCTAGAGCGAGATGAGGGCACCGGGCCTGACCGTTTCATCGGCGATCGCGTATGTCCGCGCCGGGTTGCGCGGCCCAATCGCCGGCGGCGATTATTTCAGCGATCTCGTCAAGCAGGATGTCCAGCACGGCATCCGCCGCCCGCGTTGTCGGGCGCTCCGAGGGAATGCCAAGCACCAACTGTCGCCACAGCCCGCCGGAGGTGAGTTTGCGTACCTCCAACTGAGCGCATGACTGCTCGACGCGCACGGAAGCCGCCGGCAGGAATGTGTGGCAGACCCCGTCCATAACCAGCGATTTCATGATGCCGTAGGAATCCACCTCATGCGCCACATTGATCGTGTGGCCGGCCTTTCTGGCCGCATTTTCAACCAGGTGCCGCAGGGCCGCCGGTGGCCCCGGCAGCGCCAAGGGCAGAGTCTCGACACGATCAAAGCCGATCTGACCGTTCACATCGTCAAGCGATCCCACCGGACTGATGAGCGCGATCTCTTCATGCAACAGTTCCCTGCTGCGAATGTGCAGGTCGCCGGAAGGCCCGTAGAGGAACGAAATATCGACATCGCCGCACTGTATCCACTCAATGACATCGGTGGAGTGCCCTTCCCTCAGCCGCAAACTCACTTTCGGCAGTTCGCGCGACACTCGTTCAAGCAATCGGGTGGCCACAAGCGTCGAGACAGTCGGCAGAAGGCCGACGGCAACATTGCCGCCGACTTCCAGATGCATGGAGCGGACATCCTGCATCGTCAGTTCGAGCTGGCGGATGACGCCGGTGACGCGGTCAAGCAGTTGTGACCCTGCTTCGGTCAACTCCATGCCCCTGACGTGACGGTCGAACAGCGGAACCCCGACCTGATGTTCGAGCAGCTTGATCTGGCGCGAGAGCGCAGGCTGGGCAATGCGCAGCCGGTCGGACGCGCGGCTGAGCGAGCCGCACTCCGCGACACAAATAAACGTCTTCAGTTGGCGGAGATCCAACGCCCTAACCTTCGCGATCCGCGGCCACAACTGCCCCATGTCTTTCGTGAACACCTGAAGAACCGCAACTATGACGCGGAACGACGGCATTCTCAACCCGTATTGTGAGAACAGGGCCACGGACTGGGACAAATCGGAACCGAAATACGAGGCGGCCAAGGCGCTCTTCGACGACGGAACCATCGTTGACCCCTGCGCACCGCCTTTCGCAGGCAGCGACTTTGTCTATCTGTCGAGAACCCTTCATGCCGCGACTTTCGACGCATTGCTGGAAGGTCTCGTGGCGAAGGGATTGCCGAGGTGGAATTCGAGAATCCGGATGCCGCGGTCCTGCGGCTTGACGGGTGCGGCCACTGAACACGATTGAAGCCGCGTGCCGGCGAGCGACGGCCGTCGGGTTGCAGACCTTCGGACTCAAAATATGTGTGAAGTGGTAGAATGGTGCCCAGAGCTGGAATCGAACCAGCGACACACGGATTTTCAGTCCGTTGCTCTACCAACTGAGCTATCTGGGCAAGGCCTTGATCAACCGGGACATGTTGGCAGCCCCGGTCAGGCGAGCCGGGTTATAGCATGTCCTTGCGCCGTGTCCAGACGGTTTGGGGCGCGGCCGGCGGATTTTTGCGGGCCTGTCCGCGCAGGTCAGTCGCCGTCTTGCGGCGGGGTCAGGTTTTCCTCTTCCTCGGTGACGGGAATGGCGTAGGAGCCGGTGAGCCAGCGCCGCAGATCGACATTGCGGCAGCGCTCGGAGCAAAAGGGATAGCTGGCGCGTGCAGAGGGCCGGCCGCACTCGGGACACGGCCTCTTCCTGCGCAGCGGCTCGATATTGCTGGCGACCTTCTTTTCGCTTTTCATCCCACCGCCCATCGATCCCTCAACCTGGTTCCAGCCAGCCGGCATGAACATCATAGCCCTCTCCCGTCAGGAGATTGACCGTCTCGAGCAGCGGCAGACCGACGACATTGCTGTAGGAGCCGATCAGCTTGGCGACGAAGCTGCCGGCAAGGCCCTGAATGCCGTAGCCGCCGGCCTTGTCGCGCCACTGCCCGGAGGCAAGGTAGCTCTCGACCTCCATGCGCGACAGGCGCTTGAAGCGCACGCGCGTTTCCACGATCTTCTGCCGGAACCCGTCATTAGGGGTCACGAGGCAGATGCCGGTGTAGACCCGGTGGGTGCGGCCCGACAGCATGAACAGCGCATTGGACGCCTCGTTGACCAGTTCGGCCTTGTCGAGCACCCGGCGGCCGATGGCGACGACCGTGTCGGCGGACAGGATGTAGCGGTTGGGCCAGTTCGGATCGCCCTTCAGCACCTTGCGGGCGGCTTCGGCCTTCTCGCGCGACAGCCGCCGGGCGAGCGTGCGCGGGTGCTCGGCCTTGCGCGGCGTCTCGTCGACATCTGTGGGCAGAAGGTGGTCCGGCTCGATCCCGGCCTGCCGGAGCAATTCGAGCCTGCGCGGCGACCCGGAGGCCAGTATGAGTTTGTGCGGCAGGACCATCGTTGCAGCGTATCGGCGCTTGAGTGCGGGTTATTTGAATCGGTAGGTGATGCGGCCCTTGGTCAGATCGTAGGGCGTCATCTCGACAAGCACCTTGTCGCCAGCGAGAACCCGGATGCGGTTCTTGCGCATGCGGCCCGCGGTATGGGCGATAATCTCGTGCTCGTTTTCAAGCTTGACCCGGAACGTCGCGTTCGGCAGCAATTCTGTCACGACGCCCGGAAATTCGAGGACTTCTTCCTTAGCCATATAGTCAATGTCATCCTGTTACAGTGGCAAGGGCGGCCTTGTGCCACCGTTATTGCGCGGGGAACCTACACAATCGCTTGCGGTTTGTGAACACAATTGAGCGCCCGCGCCTCAATTCTTGTTGCAACGCCTCTGAAGAGGCCCGGAGCGCCGCTAGCGCGCGGCAAAGCGCTGTTTCAGCATCCGGTCGATATGGTCGCGCACGCTGCGATAGGCATCGACGATCTGGTCGCGCGTGCCGGTGGCGACGGTCGGATCCGGGGTCGGCCAGTAGATGGCGTCGACGGCGCTCGAGCGGGTCATTTCAAGGGCGCGGTGATGCGCTTCGGGCGCCAGGGAGACGACGAGGTCGAAATAGTCGTCCTCCAGTTCGTCGATTGTCTGCGGCTGGCGCCGGCCGAGCTTGAGGCCGATTTCCTCCAGCACCACATCGACAAACGGGTCACGCTCGCCGGGGCGCACGCCGGCCGAGGCGATGAAGGTGCCGTTCGGCAGGTAGCGCCGCGCCAGCAGTTCCGCCATGGGCGAGCGTATCGAGTTCATGCCGCACATGAAGAGAACCGAGGACGGTGCCGCGGCGGCCCCTTGCGGCCCCGTGTCGCCCGCCGGACCCAAGGTCAGCCGCGCCAGTGCAGCACGCAGACCAGCGTGAACAGCCGGCGCGCGGTGTCGAAATCGATCGTGATCTTGCCGTTCAGGCGGTCCATGAGGGTTTGCGAGCCTTCATTGTGGATGCCCCGGCGGCCCATGTCGATCGCCTCGATCTGGCTTGGGGTCGAGGAGCGGATGGCCTCGTAATAGCTCTCGCAGATCATGAAATAGTCCTTCACGATGCGGCGAAAGGGCGTCAGCGAGAGAATATGCGTGGCAACCGCCCCGCCATCCTCCATGGTGATGGTGAAAACCAGCTTGGAATCGACCAGCGAGAGCCGCAGCCTGTAGGGGCCGCCATCGTGCCCGACGGGTTCGAAGCTGTTTTCCTCGATCAGGTCGAAGATGGCGACGGCGCGCTCATGCTCGACATCGGGTGTCGAACGTCCGATGGATTCATCGAGCGTGACCTCCGAAAGCCTGAATGCGCCGGCATCAGCCATGGCAATGCGTACTCCTGAACAACGCTGTGCGGCGCCTGCCGGTCGCACGGATCAACCGTCGAGACAACCAGGGAGGCGAAGGCCGCCGCCCTTATCTGTTCATTCGAATTGCAACAGAGCGGGCATGGGCGTCAAGGCCCTCCGCCTTCGCCAGGGCAATCGCGGCGGGCCCGAGCGCCTCAAGCTGCTCCGTGCCGAGCCGCAGGACCGAGGTGCGCTTGACATAGTCGAGCACCGAAAGGCCCGAGGAAAAACGCGCCGAGCGGGCGGTCGGAAGCACATGGTTGGATCCACCGACATAATCGCCGATCACCTCCGGGGTATGCCGGCCGATGAAGATCGCTCCGGCATTGCGCACCAGCGGCAGCAGGGCGTCGGGATCGTCGACGGCCAGTTCCAGATGTTCGGGCGCAAGGCGATTGACCAGGGGCATCGCCGCGACAAAGTCCGGCACCGTGATGACGGCGCCGAAATCGCGCCAGCTGGCGCCGGCGATATCGGCGCGGCTCAGCGTCTTGAGCTGGCTTGCAACGGCAGCCTCGACCGCATCGGCAAAACCCGCATCGTCGGTGATGAGGATCGACTGCGCGGCCTCGTCATGCTCGGCCTGGGCGAGGAGGTCGGCGGCGATCCAGTCGGCGCTGTTGTTGCCGTCGGCGACGACCAGCACCTCGGAGGGACCGGCGATCATGTCGATGCCGACGGTGCCGAAGACCTGCTTCTTGGCCGCCGCCACATAGGCATTGCCGGGGCCGACGATCTTGGCGACGGGGGCGATGGTCTCTGTCCCGTAGGCCAGGGCGGCGACGGCCTGCGCGCCGCCGACGCGGTAAATTTCCGGCACGCCTGATATGCGCGCCGCGGCCAGCACCAGCGGGTTGAGCTCACTGTGCGGACAGGGCACGACCATGACGATGCGCTCGACGCCGGCGACCGTCGCCGGCACGGCGTTCATCAGGACCGAGCTCGGATAGCTCGCCAGGCCACCGGGCACATAAAGCCCGACCGCCTCGATGGCGGTCCAGCGCGAGCCGAGGCCGACGCCGACCGGATCGACATAATAATCGTCGGCCGGCATCTGCTTTTCATGGTGGGCGCGGATACGCGCATGGGCGAATGTGAGCGCCTCAAGCGTCTCCTCGTCAACCTTGTCCATTGCCGCGTCGATCTCAGCGGCGGTGATCGCGATGCCGGTCTCTTCCAGATCGAGATTGTCGAACCTGCGCGTATAGTCGATGAGCGCCGTGTCGCCCCGCGCCCGGACATCGTCGATGATCGCCGAGACGACGTCGTTGACGTCCTGCGAGACCTCGCGCTTCATGGCGAGGAGCGCGGCGAACGCCTCGGAAAATCCGCTGTCTTCAAGGTTCAGTCTCAGGGCCACTGGTTGTCTCCTGCAGGCCGTAAGGTCGTGTCAGACGTCGGACAGGGGATGGGCCGGCTTGAATCCGGTCTCCCAGGCGGCGCCAAGGTCGCTCAACTGCGCCTCGACGCATTCGACATCGAGCTCGACGGCGACATCGCCGGAAAAGATCAGTTCGATCCGCCCGGCGGGTTCGTTCTCGCCGGGCACGAAATTGACCGCCAGAAGCGACAGGACCGCATCGTCGTCGCGGCGGTCGACGCCGCGCGAACGCACCGCGGCGACCCGGTTGAAATGCAGCGCCGCGCGGCGGCGCTCGAAACCGCGCCGGCGCTTGCCGTTCGCCTCTTCCCAGACGAACCGGTTGCCGACCAGCAGGAACCGCCCGTGCCGCGCCTGAAAGTCGAGATCGGCGGGCTTGAACACCGCATCCTGCATATAGGCGGACATGATGGACAGGTCTTCCTTGTCCATCGCCATGAGTTTCAAAAGCTCCATCGGAGGCCCTTTGCTGCACTGTCCGGATCGGACGGAATTCTCGCAGGGTAGATAATCATTCGCGCCGCACGGCGCAATTGCCTTTCAGGATAAGGGCCAGATACGGAAGGGGCGTCAGGAACTCAGCCGCTCGACGGTGGCGCCGCAGCGGGTGAGCTTTTCCTCCAGCCGTTCAAAGCCGCGATCGAGATGATAGACGCGGTTGACGACGGTCTCGCCCTCGGCGGCAAGGGCGGCGATGACCAGCGAGACGGAGGCGCGCAAATCGGTCGCCATGACCTGTGCGCCGGTGAGCGAATCCACGCCGCGCACCGTCGCCGTCTGGCCCGAAAGCGAGATATCGGCGCCGAGGCGGGCAAGTTCCTGCACATGCATGAAGCGGTTCTCGAAGATCGTCTCGGTGATATGAGACGTGCCCTTCGCCCGCGTCATCAGCGCCATGAACTGCGCCTGCAGGTCGGTCGGGAAGCCGGGGAACGGATCGGTCGTCACATCGACGGCGTCAAGGCCGGCGCCGTTGCGGCGCACATGGATGCCCGAATTGGTGGGGATCACCTCGGCGCCCGCCTCGCGCAGCGTGTCGAGCGCGTTTTCAAGCAGGCTGGCATTGGTGTCTTCCAACACCACATCGCCGCCGGCCATGGCGACGGCCATCGCGTAGGTGCCCGTCTCGATCCGGTCCGGCAGGACGCGGTGGCGGGCGCCCGACAGCGCGCTGACGCCGTCGATGATGATCGTCGGTGTGCCGGCGCCGGAAATGCGCGCGCCCATGGCGTTGAGGCATTCGGCGAGGTTGACGACCTCCGGCTCGCAGGCAGCATTGTGGATCTCGACGGTGCCGCGCGCCAAGGAAGCTGCCATCAAGAGAACGTGGGTCGCACCGACCGAGACCTTCGGAAACTCATAACGCCCGGCCTGGATGCCGTTCGGGGCGCTGGCATTGACATAGCCGCCATCGATCTCGATCTCGACGCCGAGCGCTTTGAGCCCATCAATGAAGAGGTCGACCGGCCGCGTGCCGATGGCGCAGCCGCCCGGCAGCGACACGCGCGCCTCGCCCATGCGGGCGATCAGCGGGCCGATGACCCAGAAGCTGGCGCGCATCTTGGAGACAAGCTCATAGGGCGCGGTGGTGTCGACAATGTTGCGGGCGGTGAAATGGATGGTGCGCGAATAGGCGCTGTCCTGGGCCTGCCGGCGTCCGTTGACCGAATAATCGACGCCGTGATTGCCGAGGATGCGGATGAGCTGCTCGACATCGGCAAGATGCGGCACGTTTTCGAGCGTCAGCGTATCGTCGGTCAAAAGCGAGGCGATCATCAGCGGCAGGGCGGCGTTCTTGGCGCCTGATATGGGGATGACGCCGCTGAGGCTGTTGCCGCCGACAATTCTGATCCGATCCATGCACTCTCCCGGGCCCCTGCCCGCCTTCCGTTCGTTCCGGCCGCGACCGCCGGCCTGTCTTAACCGTTCTTCGGCTGCGGCGAGGCAGGCAGGCCGGACGCCTCGTCCATCGCGCCCTTGCGGCGGGCGCGGGTCTGCTGCTTGCGGCGCTGAAGATTGGCGCGCAGCTCAGCCGCCAGCCGGTCCTTGCGGGCCTCGGCGGGGCTTTTTTTCGCCGCGCTGTCGCTTTGTTGTCCCATCGCCACGACATACCCCATCCGTCCCCCCGAGGCAAAGGGCAATTATAGGGCCGAAATGCGGCGGCGCGCGCCTTTCGGCCGCAATGGTTTACATGGATAGTTAAAAAGCCGGCCGGCGGGCGCCGATTGGTCCTTGCACCGGCGCGCACTCTATGGCAATAGGCAGCGCGGTTCGCAGTAACGTGGCCTCAAGCTGCCGTAGCTCAGGGGTAGAGCACCCCCTTGGTAAGGGGGAGGCCGAGAGTTCAAATCTCTCCGGCAGCACCAGAAATTCTCACAAAAACTGATGCTTAGCGGAATCGTGGTCGCA
Organism: Hoeflea sp.; assembly: GCF_984452065.1. Taxonomy (NCBI): domain Bacteria; kingdom Pseudomonadati; phylum Pseudomonadota; class Alphaproteobacteria; order Hyphomicrobiales; family Rhizobiaceae; genus Hoeflea; species Hoeflea sp. The sequence goes on from NZ_CFHWAF010000035.1 coordinate 23,521, forward strand.
ACCCACCTTTGTGAGGGAACTGACGGGGGAGCCAAAAATGGACCCGTTAATCTTCCCAATCTTCATCAAATGTGATCGGATCAACTCTGGCCTGGCCGTAGAACGCCTGCAAATGCAGGTGGATATTCACACGGGATGCGACGTTCTTTTGTGGGGTGTTGATACCGATATCCTGGTTGATTGCGGTCTGCCTAATCATCTCTTCACCCCATATGCCAAGACCACCGTCCCACGCATCACTATCTACGACAGCATTCGCTGCATCATTGAAATCCCAATCTTCTTCTTTGTTTCTTGCAATGTGCCAGGCTTGTGAGGTCGGATAGTCAATTCTGTCAAGCGGACGATTTGCAAATCCTCCGCTTTCGCGGGGGCGGGTACTTCCCCAATCACCATAGATTACGTGCGCCCGGTTACTGCCGGCAGCAACTTGTCGAAGCAATTCCCTGTTAGTGAACTCAACAGTCTCTGGTTCGTCCGAACTGAAGTCGGTAAAAATTTTTGGCATTGAGGTACAGGAAAGAACCACTGGCACCCTGGCGTCTATCACTTCCAGGCTTTGAGCAAGCAATCCGCTAAATCTAGCGGCGAGACTTAACGGATCTTCAGTCCAACCACCCTCCAGTATAATTGCGAAATCAGCGGTACCACCTGCTGCAAACGCACCAACGATTGCGTCGAAATTATCCGGGAATCGTTCCAACACTATGCGCATACAATAGGTTCGTCCAAGGGCCTGAAAAGACTCGATCTGCGTTTGGATTTCGTCCTGACTAAGATCCCCGGTTTGTATGCAAGGCCAAATACGGTCGTGCGACGACACAAAGTCGACCCATCTTCCATACGACCTGTCAGGATCCATAAGTTCAGCAAGCTCACGCTGGGGTATGCTGTCGGTGTTTGTGAACTCGTAGTAGCGATCAATGTCGAGGAAATAGGAACGATTTGGATAAGCCGACTCAATCCTGCCTATTGTGCGGTCCAAAGAGTTGGAAGAAGCCCAAGGAGCGAGCAAGAAGCAGGGTGTCATTCTGTCCTTGGTCGCCCCAGGCAAGAACTCGAGCCCATTCATTTCGCTAGCACGCACAGCGAGTGTCGGCACGTATTCCTTGTTCTCCAAGACCATATCTATCCGTTATGCTTCTGCGAATGCCGACAGCCGGATCTCCATGGCAGCTTTTGATACCTGAAAGGCCGCTGCCAGACTTTCAATCGTGGCGTCAGTCACCACACCTTGGTAGTCTTCGCGCAGCTTCTGTTCAATGAAATTCATTGGCATAACAATGTCAGCTGCGAGCCGATTCGCCTCGTATTCTATCGTTTCCGGCGCTCC
>NZ_CFHWAF010000035.1:24863-35859 GCF_984452065.1 Hoeflea sp.
ACATTGTCGGTGATTCCATTGGGTGATTTGTCGATCACATCCCGGTGCAACAGAAAATGTGCAAGTTCATGCGCAATAGTGAAGCGCTGTCGCTCACGAGCTTCATTCCTGTTAACCCGAATAATATACTGGTCGTCTTCGTTTGTTATCTGACCCGACACTCCGGTTCGCATGCTTGAGACCTTGATTGCGACTCCGAGCTCTCTGGCCAGTTGCCCAAGCTTTACAGGATATTCCGAAAGATATCTGTCTACGATTACTCGATGGTTTGGTTCGATTTTGTTGAGTTCTTTTTTGGTCATGACCGCTTCCTATCTATCGCCCGTATCGGTTGGGTCGAAGCCTTCTTCTAATTCTTCGAGAGTTTTTTCTGGCTTCAAATGTGCGAATGCAACCTCGTTGATTCTCGCCTTGATCACATCCTCTGAGAGAGCTTTGTCTGCTTCTTCCTCGACTGTTGTCTGAGCCATCTTTCTTGCCTCATCTTTGAGGTCTCGGAAAGTGAACGCTGCGACGACTCCGATTCCGATAGCAATAGCGGTCAATACAACCGTGATTGCAGTCAACAGGACGCTTACAAAGCTCAGATAAGTTGGCAGGCTAATCGCGGGAGCCTCTTGTGCACCTGGCAACCCGTCGATTTTGTCCACAACACCCAGCGATATCAGCAAATAACAGGTGATCAGCCCACCGATGAAGACGGCAATGTAGGCAACCACCTTCAATTTCTGGGCCCCATTCTTGCTAGTGTTGTCTAGTTAGACTACGCGTGTTCCGTAAATGTTCTCTTAACTATATAGGGAAAATTTCGAGGATTCACCAGAAAATTATTGCAAACTGTAATTCGCCACAGAGTGTGATTCAACCAACACATTCAATCTGCCCCGCCTCCACCATCTCTTTCCGTATCGCGTCACGCAGGTCGTAGAGCCCAGCGAGTTCCTCGAACTGCCAGTCGCGCAACGGTGATATCAAGCCAGCCTCACCCTCCGCCTTCAGCAGCTCAATATTTCTGATCTTGGCAAGCACCCGCTCGTACGCCGAGCGACGGTGAACCGCGCGGACCTGCTCCATGTGGCGCTCATGCTCGGATTACGGTGACAGTTTACAAAATCCCCATTTGCCAAGTTTCCGCCTCCGCTTTCCAGTGCGGGATATGGTCCGTTTGCCTTGTGGGCAGCGTCACTCCAACGACTTCAAAAACGCGATCAGGTTGCTGGCCTGATCCGGGTCGAAGCTGAACTGCGGCATGCTGGGGTGGCCGGTGACGATGCCTTCGACCAGTGCTTCCTCCAGCGCCTCGACGGGATAGTTCTCGTGCAGTTCGCGGAAGGGCGGGGCGATGGAGAGCGGGCTGGGGCCGATCTTCTCGATGGAATGGCACTCGGCGCAGTAGGTGGTTGCGATGAGACGGCCGCGCTGCACATCGACCGCGACCTGTGCAATGGACAATTCGACCGTGGCCAACAGAGCGGCGGCCGCAAAAAGACTGTATCTGATCATGTCAATCGATTCCCTCGTTTCCGGTTCAAAATGCCATGAAACCATGATGCGATCCAAGTGCCGGAAAGCCGTTATCTAAAGCGGATTTCTGGAATTCAGGTGACGGTTTGCCGAACCCGAATTGACCGTGGCTCAGGCGTGAGAGCACTCCCCTGCCAAGGGAGAGGTCGAGATTTCAAATCTCCCGCAGCGACATGAGAAATTCCCGTTTTCGAGATGACGGACCGCCGGCCTCTGGCAAGACCAAGTCAGGCTACCGATCGTGTATTCCTTGGCAGAACCTGGTTCGGCTTGACGCCATCGACGATCAGGGACGTGCAGGACAGTTCCGCGTCCTTGTTTCCCGGGTCGGCGTCGGCACTTCGAAGGACCTGTCCCTGGTCTCTGTCCCACGCGCTTTGGTGAAAGGCGCCGTCCCGCTCGTTCCCGACGAAATCATGCCGCAGGTCATGGCCGAGCATATCGAGCCCGCGCTCTCGGCCGGCGACACGCTGGTCTTCGCCAGCGGCTACAACATCTATTTCAAGAGGAGGCGGCGGACAGGGAGCGCCTGCGCGAGGTGATCGCCAGGATCAAGGACGGGCGCTTCGCCGCAAAATGGGAAGAGGTGCAGGAAAACGGCTCGGCGGAACTGGAGCAAGGCTACAAGAGGATGCGCGAGGATCCGATGATGGTTGAAGAGCGCGCGCTATAGGCGGCTCGGGCGGTTGTAGCCGGCGGTTCCCTGGCGCGGCGCACGTCTGCGCTTCAGGATTGTTGCACACCCGGCAAAATCAACTGTAACCTTTGAGGCCGAACGGGCATCTATTGCGACATGTCCGATATGTCTTTCCCAATCTGATCCTTGAAAGGAACCGCCGTGAACACCTCCAGCACAAAGCCGCCGCACGACTACAGCGATCTCAAAGCCGTCTATCTCAACACCACACTGAAGAAATCCGCCGAGGCCTCCCACACGGAGGACCTGATGAGGCGGTCGATGGCCATCATGTCGGAAAACGGGATCGCGACGGAGCTCGTGCGCGCCACCGACTACCAGATCGCCTTCGGCGTCTATCCCGACATGACCGAACACGGGTGGGACCGGGACGACTGGCCGCAGATCCAGGACAAGGTGATGGATGCCGACATCCTCGTCGTCGGCACGCCGATCTGGCTGGGCGAGGAATCGTCGGTCTGCCGGCTGGTGATCGAACGGCTCTACGGCTTTTCCGGCAATCTCAACCAGCACGGCCAGTATGCCTATTACGGCCGGGTCGGCGGCTGCCTCGTAACCGGCAATGAGGACGGGGTGAAGCACTGCGCCATGACGGTGCTCTATGCGCTGCAGCATCTCGGCTACACGATCCCGCCGCAGGCCGACGCCGGCTGGATCGGCGAAGCGGGACCCGGCCCGTCCTACGGCGATGACGGCATCGGCTACGACAATGAATTCACCCAGCGCAATACGACCTTCATGACCTGGAACCTGATGCACCTGGCGCGCATGCTCAAGGATGCCGGCGGCGTTCCGGCCCATGGAAACCAGCGCTCGCAATGGGAGGCCGGCTGCCGCTTCGACTTCCCCAACCCCGACTACCGCTGACGATAAAAGGGCCCGCGGGAGCAGGCTGCTGCGCGCTACTGCCCGTAACCGTCGAAGTTGCCGGACCAGCTCAGCGGCCACAAGCCCAGTTGCTGGGTGAACCAGGCCAAGCGGTTTTATCATCTGTTTCGACTGACGGGCAGGCTTCGGGCGCGCCGTAAATATCCCCGGCAGAGGTCGCAAACGGCATTGTCCGGCAGCGATTGTGGTTGTAACATTTCGTGTTCGGGTTCCGGGCGGGCAAAGCCCGCCGGATTAAAAGGGAACACGGTAGGGACGACCAAATGCGGGCCTGATCCGTGACTGCCCTCGCAACTGTGAGCGCGAGCCGCTTCCACGATGCCACTGGGGAAACCCGGGAAGGCGGGAGTTCAGGCGATGAAGCGCGAGTCAGGAGACCTGCCCGAGAAACCCTGAACAGGTGCGGCCCTGCCGCGCCGCCAATGCGCGACGGGTGCAGGAAAGGAAACATCATGCATATCGAACCGGGCGTCGTCGACGGCGCCAAACTTGCCCTGAGCTACGCAACCGCCGCCGGGGCCGGCGCGCTGGCCCTGAAAATGACCTATGACGACGTGAAGACCAATGGCGGCGCTGCGGCGCTTGCCATGCGCAGCGTCGCAACCACCGTTCTGGTCTTCAGCTTCTTCGAGATCTTCCCGCATTTTCCGGTCGGGGTGTCGGAGGTTCACTTCATCCTCGGAGCAACGCTCTACCTGATCTTCGGCGCCGGACCGGCGGCGATCGGCCTTGCTCTCGGCCTCCTGGCGCAGGGTGTTTTCTTCGCGCCGTTCGACCTGCCGCAATACGGCATGAACATAACGACGCTGGTGCTGCCGCTTTTCGCCGTCAGCCTGCTGGCCAGGAAGATCATTCCCGAGCGCACGGCCTACAAGGACGTCTCCTACAAACAGGCACTGGCGCTTTCGACCGCCTATCAGGGCGGGATCGTCGCCTGGGTCGCCTTCTGGGCCTTCTACGGCAGCGGCTTCGGCGCGGAAAACCTCGCGCAGGTCGGCACGTTCGGCATTGCCTATATGAGCGTGATCATCCTTGAACCGGTGCTCGACCTCGGCATCCTGGCGATTGCCAGGAATGTCGACGGGCTGAAGGACAGCCGACTCTTCAACCGGCGCCTTTACGGCGCCCCGGCCTGAACTGATGAAATGCCGGTACCCGGGAGCCTTTCCCGGATACCTCCAGGCCAGCGCCTTGCCAATAATCGCGCATAGGGGCTTAATGCATACCGGCGACTCAACCGGCGGTGTGTTGCCTGCGCGACCGACCGCCCCATTGACCGGAGGAATGAGCTGCGCGGCCAAATTCGCATCCTGATTGCGGCACTCTCCTATGACGAGGACGCGGAAGCCCTTGTGGGCTATCTGACGGCCTCGGAAGATATGAGCCGGATTGCCGTGCTTTATCAGGACGGCACCTTCAGCGCCCTGGATGCCGGGCTATGAACGACGCGGCCGGCAAGAGGAACGCGTCGCCGCAACCGGAGGCGCCGGGGCGGGCGGATGAGACCGTGGAGACGACGCGCACTCTCTTTGGAATAAAGCTGCAACTGTCCCTGGCATTCATTGCCATGACGGCCATGACTGCACTGGTAAGCGCCGTCGCGTGGCTGATCTTCGAGCAGATCGAGCAGTCCGTCGTCGAAATTACACGGCACAGCATTCCGGAAATCACTCTGGCGACACAGATTGCGGATGTGAGCGCGGACATGACGGCCTATGCGCCGACGATCACGGCAAGCCGGACCCAAAGCGAACGCATGCAGCGGCGCGAGAGGCTTGACGATGACGGCACTCAACTGCGCGATCTGGTGGGCCGGTGGAGACAGTTCCACGTGGCGTTTTCCGCCACCGGACGCTTGTCCGAAGCCACGGACAGCATTGGCCGGCAGATCGAGATCGCCGACCGCGCCGTGGAGGATCAGCTCAACCGGGCGGCATCCATCGGCCAGCGCAGCGCCGTTCTCGACAAGACGCATGCCGCCCTGCTCGACGCGCTTGAACCGCTGGTTGACGACGCCGTTTTCGAGATGGTGATCGAAAGCGAGCAAAGCGGCGCCGGCGAAACGCAGGACAACAGGCAGAACCTGTCGGCGATTATCGACACGGGCGTGATGTCGCTTTTGCACCTGCTGACGCTGCAGGCGGACGGCAACCTGGCGGTCGGTATTCTCCGGGAGGCGGCCGGCGCGTCGGATCCGGCGCTTCTGACACCCATGGCCGAACGCTTCAATGCGGTGTCGGAACGTCTGGAGCGGACGCTTCCGCTCATTCCCGCGACCATCGACCGGTCGATGTTGCGGCAGAATATCTCCGTCGTCATCGAATCCGGCCGGGGACCGGACAATATCTTCGATCTCAAGCGGTCCCAATTGCTTCAGGCCGAGGCGGCGCAGGCCGCGCTTGGCGAAATACGCCTGCAATCGGCGGCGATATCGTCGGCCGTGGCGGAACTCGTGAAGGCGGCCGAAAACGAAAGTGCGGAAACCGCTGCCACAGCGCAGGGCATTATCGGCGACGGACACAGGGCGATCATCGTCATCTCGATCGTCAGCATCGGATTTGCGATCCTGATGCTCGTGCTTTTCGTCGGGCCGCGTCTGGTGCGTCCCATCGAGGAAACCACCAGCACCATGTCCAGGCTGGCGGCGGGCGACACGGATGTCGCCATTCCGGGCCGCCACAGGCGCGACGAGATCGGCAGCATGGCGCGGGCGCTCGAGGTGTTCCGCGACATCACCATCGAGGTTCAGGAATCGAACCTGCGCGAGATCGAGACCGCAAGACGGCGTCTCCACGATGCCATCGAGAGCATATCCGAGGGCTTCTCGCTCTATAACAGCGAAGACCAGCTTGCGGTCTGCAACGACAAATACGGTGAACTGGTGCATCCCGAAATCGCCGATCAGGTCCGGCCGGGGATGTCGTTCGAGCAGATTGTGCGCATGTCGGTGCAGAACGGGCTTATTGAAGAGGCGCAGGGCCGGGAGGAGGAATGGCTGGCCGAGCGCCTTGCCATGCACCGCGATCCCGGCCCGCCGCACCTGATGAAACGTTCAAACGGCATGTGGATCATGGTGAGCGAGCGCCAGACGGCTGAAGGAGGCATTGTCGCCATCTATTCCGACATTACCGAGCTGAAAGAGCGTGAAAACGAGCTGGCAGCCAAGTCCAAGGCGCTCGAGGAGCTTTCCGGCCAGTTGTCGAAATATCTGTCGCCGCAGATCTATCAGTCGATTTTTTCCGGCAAGCAGGCGGCGACCGTCGCCAGCGAGCGCAAGAAGCTCACCGTCTTCTTCTCCGATCTGGAAGGCTTTACCGAAAAGGCCGACCGTATGGAGGCCGAAGACCTTTCGAACCTGCTCAACGACTATCTGACGGAAATGTCGGAGATCGCGCTCGACCACGGCGCGACCATCGACAAATATGTCGGCGATGCCGTCATCGCCTTTTTCGGCGATCCGGTCTCACGCGGTTTGCGCGAGGACGCTGTGGCCTGCGTGCGCATGGCGATCGCCATGCAGAAGCGACTGGAGGAACTGGCGCCCAAATGGGCCGGCTATGGCCTGTCCGAACAGCTCAAATGCCGTATGGGAATCTCGACGGGCTATTGCACGGTCGGGAATTTCGGCAGCGAAGACCGCATGGATTACACAATCATCGGCAGTCCGGTCAATCTTGCCTCGCGGCTCGAGACCGCCGCCAAGCCGGGCTCCATCCTGATGTCGGCGGAGACGCGCAATCTGGTTCACCAGGACGTTCCGTGCCGCGAATATGAAACGCTGGAAATCAAGGGTTTCGCCTATCCGGTCAAATCCTATCTGGAGCTTTTCGACGACGCGGAAAAGACCGACTATATCAGCGAGCGGCGCGGCAATCTGGCGATCGATGTGGATCTGGAGGCCATGACGGATCTTGAGCGCAAACAGGCAACCGAAGTCCTCGAAAAGATTGTCAACAGGCTCAAAGAGAGCGATAACCCCGCGAAAACATGAAGATGCGTATAAATTGCGGTCCTTGCCGGGTTCCGTCGGCCTGGAAACGGCAAACCACGGGAGCATGATCAGGAATTGAGCGGGCCGGTCAAAATCGGCAGGCGCGAGGTGCGATCCGGCCTGCTTGGAGGGTTGGCGGCGCTTCTTGTCTCACTGTTGCTGTGGATTGCGCCTGCAACGCTGCAGGAGCGCGTCAACCAGCCGGCCGTTGACGCTGTCGCCGCGCTTTGGCCGGCGCCGGTGACGGACCGGATCGTGGTGGTCGATATCGACAGCGCCAGCCTGAGAGATTGCGAGGGGCGGCGTTTGTCGCGGCGCCGGCTTGCGGACCTGTTCGAAGCCATCAACGCGCTCGAACCGGCGGTGATCGCCGTCGATCTGGTGCTGGAGCCGCCCTGCTCGCAGTTCGACCCGGATGTCACGCGCCTCCAGGCAGCCCTTGCGGAGCGGCCGGTGACCATGGGGTTCCTGTTATCGAGCGAGCCGTCCGGTGAACCGCCGCAGAAGAGCCCCGTCGCCGTCAGCCCGGATGTGCGGTTGCCTGAAGCCTGGGCCGCCGCGGGCGCGGAAACCTCCTGCAATCGCCTAGTCGAGGCGGCGGCGGGCCTTGCAACCGCCTCGCTCGCCGGCGATTTCGATGCGCGCATCCGCACGGCGCCGGCGGTGATCGCCGTCGGCAACCAGCCGTTTCCCTCGCTTGGCGTCGATGCGCTGCGGCTCGCGCAACGCGCCGGCGCGGTCTTCCTGTTCGGCGAGCCGCCCATGGTGCGCGTCGGCGATGTCACCGCGCGTCTCGACGATGCAGGCGACATCCGTCTGCTGCATGCATCGGCAAATCAGGAGGACGCCCGAACGGTAAAGGCGTCCGACATATTGGGCGGCACACATCCGCCCGATCTTCTTTCGGGCAAGATCGTCTTCGTCGGCTCAAGTGCCGCAGAACTTGGCGGCCTTCGGCCCGTGCCGGGCAATCCGGTCAGGCCGTCGGTGCAGATACAGGCCGATCTTGCCACCAACCTTCTTCTCGGAACCAGCCCCGTAACGCCGGCATGGGGCGGCCTCGCCTCCCTTGTCGCCGCCATATCGATCGGTATCGGGCTTGCGTTTCTCGGCGCGATGATGCGTCCGCTGGCCGCCGCCGGTTTGACACTCGCGGCCGTGGCCGGGTGGCTGGCCCTTTACGGTTTTCTTTATCACGGCGCTTATCTGATGCTTGAGCCGGTGGTTCCGGCCCTTGCGATGATCGCCGGCGCGATCGTCAGCAGCACGGCCCAGTTCTCGGCGGTCCGTCGGGCTGAATCCGTCATCCGTCAGCGTTTCGAGCAACGGCTTCCGGGCGCGGTCGTCAAGAAGCTCGTCGCCGAACCGGATCTGTTGAAACTGAAGGGCGAGCAGCGCATCGCCACGTCGATGTTTACCGATGTGGAAGGCTTCACCTCGACCACGGAACGGGTCAGCCCGCAGGACATGATCCAGCTTCTCGACCGCTATTTCGAGGGCCTGACGGGCATCATCATCGGCTATGGCGGCATGATCGACAAAACCATCGGCGACGGGATCCATGCCCTGTTCAATGCGCCCGTCGACCTGGAAAACCACGAAGAAGCGGCCTTGTCCTGCGCGCGCGACATACTGGCCTTTTCGGAGGCGTTCCGCGCCGAGGGTTTCGCCAGTGAGGCAGGCTTCGGCCGAACCCGCATCGGCATAGAGACCGGCGATGTGGTGCTTGGCGATGTCGGCGTTGCGGACCGTGTCGACTACACTGCCTTCGGCTCGTCGGTGAACACGGCGGCCCGGCTGCAGGACGCCAACAAGCGCTTCGGCACATCGATCCTGCTCGGCCCCGGCGTTCGCAAAAACCTCAAGGGTGATTTCGAAGATATGGGCGAGATCGAATTGCGCGGTATCGGCACGGTCCACGCCTACGGGATACGACCAAAGAGCATCGACGTTTAGGGGAAGTCGCGTTTAACCCGGCTCAACGCTGGCAAAAGCCTCGGCGATCCGCTCGTCCGACCAGCGCGCAACCCCGGATGCAGGCGCGCCCGGAGCCGCAATGTCGACCCCTTCCCCCGACGACAGGTCCTGTGTGGTCCCCGCCGCCGTGACGCTCACAGCGCCGCGCTCGACGAAGACGCCGAAGACACCGTTGCTCGGTCCGGCAAAAAACCGCGTTCCGCGCACGCCGAGCTGACCGAACACAGTGCGGATGGTCGTTGCCGTCTTCGGCTCGGTTTCCGGGCGGTCGAAGACCATCGCGCCATTGGAAAGATCGAAGGTGCCGCGAATGTCGAGAAGATATTCGTCGATGAGCAGCTCGGCATCCTCTCCCAGACGCATATCGGTTTCGTCGCCGAGGCGCATGGCAAGGAAGCTGCGGTTGCCGGTTCTGATCAGATCCCGGACCATGACATCGGCGCCGATGCGCAAGGCGACGGGCGCCGCACCGCGCTCCGCCGTGGCGTCTCCGGTAAGGGCGGTGACTTCACCGATCGCGTCCGCCGCAAGCAGGCCCGAAGGCAGCAACGACGCCGATGCCGCGACGGAAAGCCCGGCCAGGACGCGCCGGCGGGTGGGACGTCCGATAAAATGGTTACGCATATGATCTCCGATCAGGGTTCCGTGACGCTAGAGAGATATGCATCACTGTGCGCCTATTTAAGGTCTCACGTCTAGAGTCCGAGCATGGACGTGGTTATCGCGAAATACATCAGCAGCCCCGTCGTATCGACGATCGTGGTGAGGGCCGGGCCGGCCATGACCGCCGGGTCCTGCCTGATTGTCAGCGCAAACAGCGGCAGAAACGCGCCGATCACCGCCGATACGATCACCTGGACGGCTATTGCCGTGCCAATGGCAAATGCGATCATGTCGAGCGTCAGCCCGATGGGCACATCGGCACTGTTGGAAATGAACATCACCTTCAGCCAGGCAAAGGCGAACAGCATTGCCGCCAGCATAAGGGCGACCCGGATCTCGCGTGAGAGCACGCGAAGCCCGCTTGCCGCGGTCACGCGGCCCATCGCGATAGAGCGTATCAGAAGACCCGAGGTCTGGGTGCCGACATTGCCGCCCGTATCGGCGACCATGGGCATATAGAGCGCCAGGATCACCAGCGCATCGAGCGCGTTCTCATAGACATGAACCACGTAGCCGGCGAGCAGCCCGGCAATCGCCAGGCCAAGTATCCACGGGGCGCGGCGCAGAAAATCCCGCCATACGGGCACATTCAGATAGTCGCCCTGCGCCTCTCCGGCGACGGCGGCAAAGCGCGCCATATCCTCCGACGCCTCTTCCTCGAGACGCGCCGATGCGTCGGCATGGGATATGATGCCGATCAGGCGGTTTCCCGCGTCGACAACCGGCAGGACCGAGCGCCCGCTTTGGGCGACGCGGCGGGCGGCGTCCTCCGCCGGCATGCCGACATCGACCGCATCAACCGTTGTCAGCATAATGTCCCTCACGACAGCCTCTTTCGGGGCCGCAAGCAGTTCCCTCAGGCCCACGCGCCCGATCAGATGGTGTGCGCCGTCGACCACGAAGGCGACGTAAATCGTTTCCGCCTCGTCCTCGGCGACCAGTTGCCGCACCGCGTCGCTGCAGCGCGTCTCGGGCTCCACATCGGCATAACGCGAGTTCATGAGGCCGCCGGCAACCTCCTCGGAGTAATCGGCCAGACGGCCGATCTCGGTTCGCCGGTCGGTTGCGATCTTCGCACGGATCGGACCGCGGCGCACGGGCGGCAGCTTTCTGAGCAGTCGCGCCGCCTCATCGGGCTGAAGCGTTTCGAGGCGATGGATAAGTTCGTCGTCCGAGAGCGCCGCCAGCGCCTTTTTTTCCAGTTTGATGTGCGTATCCATGCGTTTTCCAGCCGGTTGAGATGATTTTTCGGGACG
>NZ_CFHWAF010000036.1:0-8400 GCF_984452065.1 Hoeflea sp.
CGTCGACCACGCCCTCGATGGCGCCGTCCATATCGGCGTCGTCAAAGACGATGAAGGGCGACTTGCCGCCGAGTTCCAGCGTCAGCGACTTGCCGCTGCCGGCCGTCTCGGCGCGGATGATGCGGCCGACATCGGTGGAGCCGGTGAAGGCGATCTTGTGCACACCCTCATGTTTGACCAGAGCGGACCCCGTCGAACCATCACCGGTCACGACATTCAGGACACCGGCGGGCAGACCGGCGCGCGCGGCAAGCTCGGCAAAGAGCAACGCGGTCAGCGGAGTCGATTCAGCCGGTTTCAAAACCACCGTATTGCCGAGCGCGAGGGCCGGCGCGACCTTCCACGCCAACATCAGCAGCGGGAAGTTCCACGGGATGATCTGACCGACGACACCGACCGGCTTGTAATCGGACAATTCGCTGTCTTGAAGCTCCGCCCAGCCGGCGTGATGGTAGAAGTGCCGCGCGACCAGCGGGATATCGAGGTCGCGGGTCTCGCGGATCGGCTTGCCGTTGTCCAGCGCCTCGAGCACGGCAAAAAGCCGCGCGTGGCGCTGAACCATCCGCGCGAGCGCATAAATATGCCGTGCCCGCTGCCTGCCGCCGACGGCCTCCCACGAGGGCTGCGCTGCGGCAGCGGCGGCAACCGCTTCGTCGACATCTTCCGCCGACCCCAGAGCAATTTTTGCCAGCTTTTCGCCGGTGGCCGGTTCATGGGTGACAAGCGTCTTGCCGGACTTCGACGGGCAAAAGCCGCCGCCGATGAAATGGCCGAAGCCGGAGCCGCGATCTTTCAGCCAGTTCCGGACATTGTCATCCGCCTCGGGTGCGGGGCCGTAATCGAGGGTATCGAAATAATCTGCAACGGACATCGTCACGTCCCCTTATGCCATCGGGTGGCGGTTGAAGGCCGAATAGCGGCCGGTGATATGATGTTCCAGCTGGCGCTCGATATCGGCAAGCAGGGAAGACGCGCCGAACCGCAACAGGTCGGGCTCAAGCCAGCGCCGTCCGAGCTCTTCCTTCATGAGGATCTGATAGGCCAGCACATCCTTGGCGGTCGAGATGCCCCCGGCCGGCTTGAAGCCGACAATCTGGCCGGTGCACTCATGGAACTGGCGGATCATGCGCAGCATCACAAGGCTGACCGGCAGCGTGGCGTTCGCCGTCTCCTTGCCGGTGGACGTCTTGATGAAATCAGCGCCGGCCATCATGCACACCAACGAGGCCCGCGCCACGTTGCGCAAGGTGCGCAGATCGCCGGTGGCAAGGATCGCCTTGACATGGGCCTCGCCGCAGGCGTCGCGGAAATCGCGCATCTCGTCGTAGAGCGCCTGCCAGTTGCCGGTCAGCACATGCTCGCGCGTCACCACGATGTCGATCTCCTTGGCGCCGTCTGCAACGGATGCCTCGATCTCGCGCAGCTTGGTGTCATGCGGCGACAGCCCGGCCGGGAAGCCGGTCGACACGGCGGCAACGGGAATGAAGGTGCCGTCCAGTGCTTCGACCGCCTCGCGCACGAACCGGTGATAGACGCAGACCGCTCCGGTGGTGATCCGCCGATCGGCGACGCCCAGCGCCTCGAGCAGGTCCGGGCGCACCGGCTGCCGCGCCTTGGCGCACAGCCGGCGCACGCGCGCGGCGGTGTCGTCGCCGTTGAGCGTGGTCAGGTCGATGCAGGTGATGGCCTTGAGCAACCATCCGGCCTGTGCGTCCTTCTTGACCGAGCGGCGGCCGCCAAGCGTCGAGCAGCGCCGCTCTACCGCGGAACGGTTGACCTGAATATCGTTGATCCAGTCGCGTTCAAGCGCACAACCCGTATTGCGGGCAAGCGCATTGTCGTGACGTCCGGGGGCCGGCATTCCGGTGTCGCCCATGAGGATAATCTCTGACATGGAGCGGTGTTATGTGTGATCACACTTGGAGTCAAGCCGCAAAATTCCTCCCCGCAGGGGTCGTGAGCCCCTCCTTCCACAAATGATCGGCGCATAGCTGCCATGCACGGGCTTAAATGGGCTGGTCATTTCGTTTGTGCAGTGCAATAAGCGCGGCGATACTCTTCCATTCGGTTACAAAAACGGATCCGACCCCTTGTTCAAACCCGCCTATGCGGCGCTCACGCAAGCGCTGCCACTCGTGCGTTCGCCCAGCGCGCTGCGTACGCCCATGACGCCCGATCGTATCCGCATCGAGACCCTTTCCGGTCTGACGGTTGCGCTGGCGCTGGTTCCCGAGGCTGTCGCCTTCGCCTTTGTGGCCGGCGTTCATCCGCTGACCGGGCTTTATGCGGCTTTCATCGTTTGCCTGATCACATCGCTCTTCGGCGGCCGTCCCGGCATGATTTCCGGCGCGACGGGCGCGCTTGCGGTCGTTATGGTGGCTTTGGTGTCATCGCACGGTGTCGAATACCTCTTCGCCGCCGTCATCCTCATGGGCATTATCCAGATCGCCGCCGGTATCCTGCAGCTCGGCAAATTCATCCGCCTCGTGCCGCATCCGGTGATGCTCGGCTTCGTCAACGGGCTGGCCATCGTGATTTTCCTGGCCCAGTTCGAGCAGTTCAAGGTGCCGGCGGCCGGCGGCGGCAAGGAATGGATCGGCGGCCTGCCGCTCGCCTTCATGATCGGTCTCGTTGCCTTGACCATGGCGGTTATCTATATCGTCCCGAAAATCACCCGGATCGTTCCCGCGCCGCTGGCGGCCATCGTTGTCGTCGCCGGGCTGGTCATCGGGCTCGACATTCCGGTGCCGCGTGTCGGCGATATGGCCTCGATCAGCGGCGGCCTGCCGGCGTTTTCCATCCCTGCCGTCCCCCTGACCTGGGAGACGCTGGAGATCATCTTTCCCTATGCGGTGATCTTCGCGGCCATCGGCCTGATCGAGAGCCTGCTGACCTTCAACCTCGTCGGTGAAAAGACCGGAACGCGCGGCGGCGCATCGCAGGAGTGCATGGCGCAGGGCAGCGCCAATGTCGTGACCGGCTTCTTCGGCGGCATGGGCGGCTGCGCCATGATCGGCCAGTCGATGATCAATGTGGAATCGGGCGCTCGCACGCGGCTCTCAGGCGTCACCGCGGCGGTGCTGCTCCTGAGCTTCATCCTGTTTGCATCATCGCTGATCGAGCAGATCCCGCTGGCAGCGCTGATCGGCGTCATGTTCATGGTGGTGATCGGAACCTTCGCCTGGCGGAGCTTCACGATCATCGCCCGCGTGCCGCGCACGGATGCGGCCGTCATCGTGCTCGTCACCATCATCACGGTGATGACCGACCTTGCCATCGCCGTCGTCGCCGGCGTCATCATCTCGGCGCTCGCCTATGCGTGGAACAATGCCACGCGCATCCGCGCGACGACACAGGAAGAGGACGGCGCCAAGACCTACCGCATCGAAGGCCCGCTTTTCTTCGGCTCGGTCTCCGGTTTCCTCGAGCTCTTCGAGCCCAGGTCCGACCCGGAGCGCGTGATTGTCGATTTCATGGATTCGCGCGTGGTCGACCAGTCGGCCCTGCAGGCGATCGAGGCACTCGCCGCCCGTTATTCCAGTCACGGCACAAAGCTGGAGCTGAAGCACCTGTCGCGCGACTGCCACACGCTGCTGTCGCGGGCCGGCCAGTTGATGGTGGATTCCGACGACGACCCGGATTACGGCATTGCCGTCCACTACGGGGTTCGTGTCGGCCGGTTCGGCGGAGCGCATTAGGTGTATCGACGCCGCCATCGGTGTCGTTCCAGATTTCTTCCGCCGTCGTCTCGCGGTGGATTTGCGGATTGGCCGGATTCTCGAATTGTTGCGGGATCACCGCATCCGCTATCTCGGAGGCCAGTTCCTCTGCCCTGGCGATCGCGCCCTTCATGCCCTTCGGCGCTTCGGTGAGCACCAGCTCCGCGCCGAGCAGCGCCAGCATTTTCCGGCGTTCGACCGACATGGACTCAGGCATGGTCAGGATCAGCCGGTAGCCCTTGGCCGCCGCGGCGAAAGCGAGCGCGATGCCGGTATTGCCCGAGGTCGGCTCCACCAGCACTGATTTGCCCGGCGTGATCGTGCCGTCCCGTTCCATGGCTTCAATCATGGCGACGCCGATCCGGTCCTTGACGCTGGCGATCGGATTGAAGAACTCCAGCTTGGCAAGCAGATCCGCATGAACGCCGTTTTCGGATGCGAGCCGCCCGAGGCGCACCAGCGGTGTGTCGCCGATTGTCTGTGTAATGGACTCATAGACCCGGCCCCGGCCGGGTGCGCGCTCTGCGTGCTGTGACATGATTGTGCTCCTTGGGTTCTCCGACGGAAACGGGGTATGTGAAGATCATAGATCGCCGCGCCGAAATGGCGAGGACGGCAATGCTCAATCTCCCCTTCATTTAGGAAACCATTCCGTATTCGCAAGAAACAAGGAAGGAATATCTATGAGAAAAGGCTTCAGATGCAGAATTTAGAAGGAGTTTTCGTGCCGCTAATGCCCGGTGGAGCCGAAGCCGCCGCCGCCGCGGGCTGTTTCGCCGGCAAGGGACCGCTCCTCGACACGGGCCTGCACCACCGGCGCGATGACCATCTGCGCGATGCGCATGCCGCGCTCGATGGTAAAGGCTTCACTGCCGTGGTTGACCAACAGGACCTGCACCTCACCGCGATAGTCGCTGTCGATCGTACCCGGCGTGTTGAGGCATGTCAGCCCGTGTTTGAACGCAAGACCGGAGCGCGGCCTTATCTGCGCCTCGAAGCCCGGCGGAATTTCAAAGACAAAGCCGGTCGGCACCAGAACCCGTGCGCCGGGTTCGAGAACGATCGGCGCGGCCTTTTCATTGGCGGCGCGCAAATCCATGCCGGCCGCGCCATCGGTTTCATAGGCCGGAAGATCAAGGCCTTCGCCATGCGGCAGACGTACAAGCCCGATGGCGGGTGTTGTGTCGAAGTCGGTCCAGGTATCAGCGGTGAGTGTAGCCATGCCGCACTCTCGCCGCCGGCCGGGTCTTCGTCAATTGCAACGGCGGCCAACTGGCGCTAGAAGACCTGCAATTCAACAGGATTTTCTCCGCATGACCGATCATCTGGCGAAAGCCGTCGCCCGGCGGCGCACCTTTGCCATCATCTCGCACCCCGACGCCGGCAAGACCACCTTGACCGAAAAGCTGCTCCTGTTTGGCGGCGCGATCCAGCTTGCCGGCGAGGTGAAGGCCAAGAAGGACCGCATGCAGACCCGCTCGGACTGGATGAAGATCGAGCGCGACCGCGGCATTTCCGTCGTCACCTCGGTGATGACCTTCGAATATGGCGACCATGTCTTCAACCTGCTCGACACGCCCGGCCACGAGGATTTTGCCGACGATACCTATCGCACGCTGACTGCCGTCGACGCCGCGATCATGGTCATCGACGCCGCCAAGGGCATCGAGCCGCGCACGCTGAAGCTCTTCGAGGTCTGCCGGCTGCGCGACATTCCGATCGTCACTTTCGTCAACAAGATGGACCGCGAAAGCCGCGACCCGTTCGAGATCCTCGACGAGGTCGAGGAAAAGCTCGCCCTCGATACCGCGCCGATGACATGGCCGATCGGCCGGGGCCGGACCTTCGCCGGCACCTATCACCTTGCCGACAACGCCGTGCGCCGCCAGGACAGCGAGGAAGAGGTCACGAAGGTCAACGGGCCGGAGGCCGACAGCGCCGCCGGGCTGCTGCCGGAAAACGACTGCGAAGCCTTCATCGAGGAAACGGCGCTCGCCATCGAGGCCTGCCGCCCCTTCGATCTGGAGGCGTTCCGCGAAGGGCACCTCACGCCTGTCTATTTCGGCTCGGCGCTGCGCAATTACGGCGTCCGCGATCTGATCAATGCGCTCGGCAGATACGCGCCCCAGCCGCGCGCCCAGAAAGCCGGGGACCGCCTCGTCAAGGCGACGGATCCGAAGATGTCCGCCTTCGTTTTCAAGATCCAGGCCAATATGGACCCCAATCACCGCGACCGGATCGCCTTTGTGCGCGTCTGTTCCGGCCGTCTGCGGCGCGGCATGAAGGCGCGCCTGTCGCGCACGGGAAAAACGCTCGGCCTTTCGGCGCCGCAGTTCTTCTTCGCCCATCAGCGCCAGCTTGCCGACGATGCCTATGCCGGCGATGTGGTGGGCATCCCCAATCACGGCACGCTGCGCATCGGCGACACGCTGACCGAGGGCGAGGATATTGTCTTTGAAGGCGTGCCGAATTTCGCGCCGGAGATCCTGCGCCGGGTGCGCCTGGAGGACGCCATGAAGGCCAAGAAGCTGAAGGAGGCCCTGCAGCAGATGGCCGAGGAAGGCGTGGTTCAGCTTTTCTCGCCGGAGGACGGCTCTCCGGCCATTGTCGGTGTGATCGGCGCGCTGCAGCTCGATGTCCTCAAGGAAAGGCTGAAGGCCGAATACGGCCTGCCGGTCAGCTTCGAGGCGGCGCGGTTCAATGTCTGCCGCTGGATTTCGGCCGACAGCGCCGCCGATGTCGACAAATTCATCGACGCCAAGCGCGGCGACATCGCCCGCGACCTCGACGGCGATGCCGTCTTTCTGGCCGCGGACGGTTTTTCGCTGAACTACGAGGCCGAGCGCTGGCCCGCCATAGAATTTGCCCACGTCAAGGAATATCATCCGCAAAAGGCGGCATGATGTCGGTTTGAGGAGCGACGGCCGTGATGCAGTTTCAGGTCCGCAAGGACGACCTTTCCCGCCACAGGCTGATCGAGGCCGAGGAGCCGGCTCTCACTGAGGGCGAGATCCTGGTCAAGGTCGACCGCTTCGGTCTGACGGCCAACAACATCACCTACGGTGTTGTCGGCGAGCGTATCGGCTACTGGAATTTCTTTCCGCCTCTGGACAATGACGACGGCGGCTGGGGCATTATTCCGGTCTGGGGTTTCGCCGATGTCGTCGCCTCGAGGGCGCGGGAGGTTCCTCAGGGAGAGCGGCTTTACGGCTATTTACCGATGGCGACGCATCTTGTGATGCGGCCGCAGAAGGTCAGCGAGACGCGGATGTTCGACGCGTCGGAGCATCGGTCCGCTCTGCCGCCGGTCTACAATTCCTATGTCCGCCTCGCCGGCCAGCCGGATTACGCGCGGGAACTGGACAATGCCCGCATGGTGCTGCATCCGCTTTATGCGACCTCATTCTGCCTGCACGACTTTCTTGTCGACAATGACTGGTTCGGCGCGCAGCAGATCGTCATCATCAGCGCGTCGAGCAAAACCGCCATCGGTCTTGCCTATGCGCTCGCCGATGACGACAAGGCCCCGGCCGGCATCGGCATGACGTCGGCCCGCAATCTCGATCTCGTCAGATCGCTCGGGCTCCACGACAGCGTGCTGTCCTATGATGAGATAGAGGCGGTCGACGCCGCAAAGCCTACAGCCATCGTCGACATGTCAGGGTCCGGCACGGTGCTCTCGCGACTGCATGCCCATCTCGGCGACAATATGCGCTACTGCTCCAATGTGGGCGTGACCCACTGGACCGAAAACCAGATGGGACCGGGGTTCATCCGCGAGCGCAGCGCCATGTTCTTCGCCCCCGGTCACATACAGAAACGTGCCGGCGAGTGGGGCAAGGGCGCGTTCGAAAAACGCGCCCTTGCGTTCTGGCGTTCGGCTGCTGAAAAGAGCAATTCTTGGCTCACCTACGAGACGACGACGGGCCTTGCCGACGTCGAAGGTCTTTTCGACGATCTGCGTGACGGCAAGGTCTCGCCGCACACCGGACTGGTTGTGGACCTCAGCTCTTGATAAAGCTGCCGGACTGCAGTTCGCGGATGGCCTGAACCAGCTCTTCGCGCGTGTTCATGACGATGGGCCCGTGCCAGGCGACCGGTTCCTCGATCGGCTTGCCGCAGACCAGAAGGAAACGGACGCCTTCCTCGCCGGCCTGAACCGTGACCTCGTCACCGGTGTCAAAGACGACGAGGGTGCGATCGCCGGACTGGTCCCGCAGCAGGATTTCCTCGCCGCCGATCTCCTTCTCCGTCAACACGCCGAACGGTTTCGAGGCGCCGGAAAAAACGCCCGATCCGGCGAAGATATAGGCAAAGGCGGACCGGTAGGTGTCCACCGGCAGGCTTTTGCGTTTGCCGGGCGCTACCGAGACGTCCAGATAGAGCGGGTCGGCGGAAACGCCGTCGACCGGTCCCGATTTGCCCCAGAAATCGCCGCAGACAACGCGCACGACGGTTCCGTCATCGTCAATGACTTCCGGAATATCGGCGGCCTTGATGTCCTGGTAGCGCGGATCGGTCATCTTCAGCGACGAAGGCAGGTTGGCCCAGAGCTGGAAGCCGTGCATGCGGCCTTTCGCGTCACCCTTCGGCATCTCCTGATGCATGATGCCGCGGCCGGCCGTCATCCATTGGACGTCGCCGGCGCCGAGCGATCCCTGATTGCCGAGACTGTCGCCAT
>NZ_CFHWAF010000036.1:8410-35810 GCF_984452065.1 Hoeflea sp.
GACATAGGTGATCGTCTCGATGCCGCGATGCGGATGCCAGGGAAAGCCGGCAAGATAATCCTCGGGATTGTCATTGCGGAAATCGTCAAACAGGAGGAAGGGATCGGCCAGCGTCGGATCGTCGAAACCGAAGGCACGGTGCAGCTTGACGCCGGCGCCTTCCATGGTCGGCGTTGCGGTCGATATCTGTTTGACGGGGCGGATGGACATCGCGTGGCTCCTTTTCTGCCCCAATATAGGCCATTGGCGCGGCAAAACAGGCCGGGCGGCGAGGACGCACCGTTCAATCGCTGGAGACGCGGACCGGGTGTCCGTTCACACCGTCGCGGCGGTCGGCAGGGCGGTCGTATCCTTGATGTCCTCCATGACGAAGGAGGCGCTGACGTCGGAGAGCGGCACCTTTGCGATCAGGCGCTGGTAAAGCCGGTCATAGGATTTGACGTCCGCGACGCGGGCCCGAAGCACATAGTCAAGCTCGCCGCTGGTGCGGTGCACGCCGGTGATTTCAGGCAGGCTGACAACTGCCGCGCGGAACCGCTCCAGCCAGTCCGGATCGTGATTGGCTGTCCTCACGAAGATGAAGACGGCAAGGCCGCACCCGATCTGCTCGGGATCGACCAGCGCGACCCGCGCGCGGATCACGCCGTTTTCCTCAAGCGCCTTGACCCGTCGCCAGCAGGCATTGCGCGACAGATGAACCTTCTCGGCCAGCGATTCGACGGACAGATTGCCGTCTTGTTGCAGTTCATCAAGAATCTTGAGATCAAATTCATCCATTTTTCGCATAATTGGGACGATTATCCCAAGAATGGAGAGAATACCAGGTATTTTGGGAAGTTTTCTCGCGAAATCAGGCTATTCTTAACGGATAACAACAAATATCGAAGGGATACCGCCATGGCCAAACCGCTCAAGCGGCTGTTTACCGACCACCCGCAGTCGGTCGATGAGACCTATTTTCAGCACATGCGCTTTGCGGCCGGTTTTTCGCTGCGCCTGTTCGCCGCCGGTTGTGCCGCTTTCGTTCATGCATTTCTTCCGTTCCTGTTCGAGAAGACCGCCAGCAACATGATCGGAACGATGCATCACCGCATGCACAACCGCGGCAGCTAGCCGCCCGATGTGCGCATATGCATTTACCGCATCGCCGCCGGACGGCGAGTTCCGCCATTGTGATTTGAGGCCCTGATCATGTGCCGTTGGGTCGCCTATCGGGGCGCGCGGTGTTTTCTTGAAGACCTCGTCACGTCTCCGGCGCATTCGCTCATCGATCAGTCGCAATGCGCGACGGAAGCCAAGACCGCCACCAATGGCGATGGTTTCGGCATCGCCTGGTATGGCGAGTGGGACGAGCCCGGCCATTACCGGGATATCCTGCCGGCCTGGTCGGACGATAATCTGCGTTCCCTGTCGAGACAGATCGCCTCACCGCTTTTCCTTGCCCATGTCCGGGCGTCGACGGCGGGCCGCACGACGCGCGACAATTGCCATCCGTTCGTGCACGGCCGCTGGTCCTTCATGCACAACGGGCAACTGGGAGATTTCGACCGCCTCGAACGGGGGCTCGAGGCGCGGCTGGACGACCGGCTTTATGCGGCGCGCCGGGGCTCGACCGATTCCGAATTGCTGTTTCTGCTGGCGCTGGAGTTCGGCCTTGAGGAGGAGCCGAAACGCGCGTTGGAGGCGGCCATCGGCTTCGTGATCGCGCAGGCGCATGCTCTCGGCCTGCGGCCTCTTGTGCGCTTCACGGCCGCGCTGAGCGACGGCGCGTCGCTTTATTGCGTGCGCTTTGCGACCGACCGGCACGCACCGACACTCTATTGCGGCCGGATGGCCGGCCAGGAGCATGACAGCTACTGCATGGTATCGGAGCCGTTCGACGAGGAGGCAGGCCGCTGGTCGCAAATCCCGGGCAGCAGCTTCGTGAGCCTGGACGATACCGGCGTCAATGTGGAGCCGTTCCGTCCCGCCGCGCCGCCTCGGGCCGTCGCCATCTAAAACCGTTCGGCGATCATCCGGGCCAGACGTGTCGCCACGGTTCGCTTGTCCATTTCCGGCCAGTCCTCAACCCCGTCCGCCGAGACGATGCGCACGCGGTTCCGCTCGCCGCCCATGATGCCCATCGGGGGAGAGACGTCGTTGGCGACAATGAAATCGGCGCCCTTGCGCTCCAGCTTCGAGCGGGCGTTGTCGATCAGGTTCTGCGTTTCCGCCGCAAAGCCGACAACGAGCGAGGGGCGGTGCTTGTGGTGGCCCACGGTCTTGAGGATGTCCGGGTTTTCGGTCAGTTCCAGCGCCGGCGGTTGTTGGCCGGGCTTTTTCTTGATTTTTTCTCCGGCCTCGCCGGCGGTCCGCCAGTCGGCGACGGCCGCGACCATGACGGCGATGTCGGCGGGCAGTTGGCTCTCCACCGCGCCCAGCATGTCGCGGGCGCTTTCGACATGCACGGTCGCAACGCCGGCCGGATCGGCGATGGTCACGGGGCCGGAAACCAGCGTCACCCGCGCGCCGAGCGCCGCGAGCGCCGCGGCGATGGCGTGCCCCTGCTTGCCCGACGACCTGTTGGCGATGTACCGCACCGGATCGATCGGCTCATGCGTCGGGCCCGACGTCACAATCGCGGTCTTGCCGGACAGCGGCTTGGGACGGTCGTCGAGAATGCGCGTGGCGGCGGCGACGATATCGAGAGGTTCGGCCATGCGGCCCTTTCCGGCTTCGCCGCTTTCGGCCATTTCGCCGGATGCCGGGCCGACCACATGCGCGCCGTCGTCCCGCACCTGTTTCATGTTGCGCTGCTGTGCCGGCGCGGCCCACATGACGGAGTTCATCGCGGGGGCGAACAGCACCGGGCGGTCGCTCGCAAGAACGACGGTGGAGGCCAGATCGTCGGCCAGGCCGTGTGCCGTCTTGGCGATGAAGTCGGCCGTGGCCGGAGCGACGATGATCAGGTCGGCGCCGCGCGCGAGGCGGATATGGCCGACATCCTGCTCGTCCTCGCGCGAGAACAGATCGGTGAACACCCGATCGGCGCACAACGCGCCGACCGACAGCGGCGTAATGAACTCCATGGCGCCTTTGGTCATGACCGGGCGCACGGCAGCCCCGCGCTCGCGCAGGCGTCTGACGAGATCCAGCGATTTGTAGGCCGCGATCCCGCCGGTGATGATCAGCAGTATCTTTTTGCCGGCTAATATACTGTCGGCCAGGTCGTCCGGCAGTGTACTGTCTGCGATTGTCTTGTGGGCCGGTTCCGCCGCACCGCGCAACAGTTGGCGTACTTCCTCCTCCATCGAGCGGCCGTTGCGGGCGGCGCGCTCGCGCAGGGACTGTTTCGTCGCGTCGTCAAGATTGCGGATGGTGATGCTGGCCATGATGATCTCCCTGGCCGGAAGTCTAGCATTTTGCTATCAATGATAGCAAATCAAAGATGAAAAGCGATGTATATCACTGTCACTGCAATCACCCAAAGGGCGATCCGGCCGGATCGTGAATGGCGCGCTTCGGCTTTGCCGATGGTTTCAGCCGTTTCGGTATCGAAACGAAACCCGTTATGAGCCATTAAGTCCATTTCCTTGGACAGTCTCTCCGCCCGTGCCGCAAGCACGGGCGCCTGCTCGGCAAGCCGCGCTGCGGCCTGCAGCCCGTCCTTGACATCGGTGACGACGCGGGCCGGACCGAGATTGCGGGCAATCCAGTCGCCGACGACCGGCTCCGATGCCTTCCACATGTTGAAATGCGCGTCGAGCAGGCGCGCGACGCCTTCGACGATGACCATGTTTTTCTGAAGCATGATCAGTTCCGGCCGGGTCTGCATGTCGAAAAGCTCCGTCACTTCAAACAGCAGGGTCAGGAGCTTGGCCATGGAGATGGTCTCGGCCGATTGCCCGTGGATCGGCTCGCCGATCGCCCGGATGGCCTGGGCAAAACTCGCCACATCATGATGGGCCGGTACATAGCCGGCTTCAAAATGCACCTCGGCAACGCGCCGGTAGTCCCGCTTGATGAACCCGTAGAGGATTTCCGCCAGGAAACGGCGTTCCTTTTTGCCGAGCCTGCCGACGATCCCCATATCCACCGCGACGATGGTTCCGCTCGTGTCGACGAAGAGGTTGCCCTGGTGCATGTCGGCGTGGAAGAAGCCGTCGCGCAGCGTGTGTCGGAGAAACGACTGGATCAGGACCTCCGCGGTGCGGGCAAGATCGTGACCGGCCGCGCGCAGCGCATCGAGATCGGCGATCTTAATGCCGTCGATCCACTCCATCGTGACGACGTCGCGGCCCGTGCGCTCCCAGTCGACGGCCGGCACGCGGAAGCCCGGATCGTCCCGCGTGTTCTCGGCCAGCTCCGAAAGGGCCGCCGCCTCGAGCCGGAAGTCCATTTCGATCTTTGTCGTCTGCTCAAGCGTTCGGGCGACATCGACGGGTCTGAGCCGCCGTGTCGCCGGCACCAGCCGCTCGGCCAGCCGCGCCACCAGATAGAAAGCGTCGAGATCCCGGTAGAAGCGTTGCCGGATCCCCGGCCGCACCACCTTGACGGCCACTTTGCGGGTGCCGGTTTCGTCGCGGATTTCGGCCGGGTGCACCTGTGCGATGGAGGCGGCCGCAATCGGCGCGTCGAACCGCGTGTAGAGATCGTCGATGTCACGGCCGATCGATTCGACGATGCGCTGCCTGGCCGCTTCCATGGGGAACGTGTCCATCCGGTCCTGCAGCAGCGAGAGATCGTTGGCGAGCGTGCGACCGACAACGTCCGGCCGCGTGGCGAGAAACTGCCCGAGCTTCACATAGGACGGCCCCAGCCGTTCGACCGCCCGCGTCAGCCGCTCGGCACGGTCCGTGCTCTGCGCGCGCCTGCGCGCGACTGCGGTGGCAAGGCCGTGGGCGGCGCGTGCCGGTCCGTGCAGCCCGTCGGCGGGCAGGGAGGCGATGACCCCCTCCCGGGCCATCACCCAGCCGGCGCGCATCAATCTGAAATAGGCGAGGACGTTGGTCATGTTGCCTGATGCTCTAGAGCTTCCAGGCGGAATGCAGTGCGGCGATGCCGCCGGTATAATTGGTCCATTTGACCCGCGACAGCCCCGCCGCCTCGATCATGGCGGCGAAATTGCGCTGGTCGGGAAACTTGCGGATCGATTCCACCAGATAGCGGTAGGGTTCGCCGTCGCCCGTGATGGCCCGCCCGAACTGCGGAATGGCGTTGAAGGACCAGGCATCATAGAGCTTTTCCATGAGCGGCATGTCGACCTTCGAGAATTCAAGGCACAGGAACCGTCCGCCGCGCCGAAGCACCCGGTGCGTCTCGGCAAGCGCCTTGTCGATGTGCGGAACGTTGCGGATGCCGAACGCGATCGTATAGGCATCGAAACTGCTGTCCTCGAACGGCAGGTCCTCGGCGTTGGCCTCGATGAAGGTCAGGCGCTCCGCGCGCTTTTTCTTTTCCGCCCGCCGCCGTCCGACGTCCAGCATGGAGCCGTTGATATCAAGCACCGTCACCTCGGCCAGCCGGCCGGACGCTTCGAGGATCCTGAAGGCGATGTCGCCCGTTCCCCCGGCGACGTCAAGCGCCCTGTATCCCGCATCCTTCCGGGGGTTGAGTGCATTGACCATGGCGTCCTTCCACAGCCGGTGCATGCCCAGCGACATCACGTCGTTCATGATGTCGTAGCGTCTCGCAACGCCGTGGAAGACAGTGTCGACGAGGCCCTGTTTTTCGCCCTCGCCGACATCGGTAAACCCGTAGGATGTTTCCATTCCGCCGGCGGCTGACATGCGTGTTTCGGACATTCCAGGAACCCCGGTGTTCAATTCGGCGGGAACAATAGCCTAAGGCGTCAAGATGCGCTATCAGGCTGGTGCGCGATCCGGTGCGGCAAAGTCGCGCCGCTTATAGGTCAAGTCCGCGCGAAAGCCAACGCAACGGGGCCACATGCCAGAACTGCCTGAAGTCGAAACGGTGCGCCGCGGTCTCCAGCCAGCCATGGAGGGCGCGCGTGTGCGCCGTCTGGAGCAGCGCCGGGCCGATCTGCGCTTTGCGCTGCCGGAGAATTTCGCCGCGCGTGTCGAGGGCCGCCGCATTGTGTCGCTGCGCCGTCGCGCCAAATACATGCTCATCGCTTTCGACGACGACAGCGTGCTGATATCCCATCTTGGCATGTCCGGCTCCTATCATGTCGCCGGCATCGAAGGCGCGAACGCGCCCGGCCGCTTTCACCACGACCGCAGCAAGGACGAAAAACATGACCATGTGGTTTTCGAACTGGAACGTCCGGAGGGCGCGGTCCGCGTGGTCTACAATGATCCCCGACGCTTCGGTTTCATGCTGATGAGCCATGAAGACGTGCTCGACGAGCATCCGTTGATCCGCGATCTGGGCGTCGAGCCGACGGGCAATGCGCTGAGCGCGCAATATCTGGCCGGGCGTTTCGCGGGCAAGAAGGCGCCGCTCAAGGCGGCGCTTCTCGATCAGAAGATCATTGCCGGCCTCGGCAATATATATGTGTGCGAGGCGCTGTGGCGCGCGCGGCTTTCCCCGCGCCGCGCGGCCGGTACGCTGGTCACGCGCGCCGGAGCGCCCGTTGCGCGGCTCGAGGACCTGACCCGCGCCGTCCGCGCGGTCATTGACGCGGCGATCGAAGCCGGCGGTTCGTCGCTGCGCGATCATCGTCAGGCGGACGGAACCCTCGGTTACTTCCAGCACAGCTTCAGCACCTATGACCGGGAAGACGAGGCTTGCAGCAGGCCCGGCTGTGGGGGATATATTCGGCGCGTCGTCCAGAGCGGGCGCTCGACATTTTATTGCCCGGCCTGCCAGCATTGAGCAGCCGCTTCATATCCAAATGGGAAGGAAATCGAATATGGCATATGAAACCATCAAGGTTGAAACCCGTGGCGCCGTGGGTCTTGTCACGCTGGATCGTCCCAAGGCGCTCAATGCCCTCAATTCCGCGCTGATGGCTGAATTGCTCGAGGCGGTGCAGGCGTTCGACCGGGACGCGAGGATCGGCGCCATCGTCATAACCGGCTCCGAAAAGGCGTTTGCCGCCGGTGCGGACATCAAGGAAATGCAGGCGCTCGATTTTGTCGACGCCTATATGGGCGATTTCATCGGCGGCTGGAACGACGTCGCCACCATCCGCAAGCCGATGATTGCCGCGGTGGCCGGCTACGCTCTGGGCGGCGGCTGCGAGCTTGCCATGATGTGCGATTTCATCATTGCCGCCGATACGGCGAAGTTCGGTCAGCCGGAAATCACCCTTGGCACCATTCCCGGCATGGGCGGCACGCAGCGCCTGACGCGCGCGGTCGGCAAGGCCAAGGCCATGGACCTTTGCCTGACGGGCCGGATGATGGATGCCGAAGAGGCTGAGCGCGCCGGTCTGGTCGCCCGTATCGTCCCCGCCACCGATCTGATCGAGACGGCGATCAAGGCGGCGGAAACCATCGCCGGATTCTCGCAGCCTTCGGTTCGCATGGCCAAGGAAAGCGTCGATCGCGCCTTTGAGAGCACGCTGGCCGAGGGCATACTTTTTGAACGGCGCCTGTTTCATTCGCTCTTCGCCACGGAGGACCAGAAGGAGGGCATGACCGCATTCTCCGAGAAACGCAAAGCGCAGTTCAAGAACCGTTGACGGCATCGGACTTTCCGGCTATATGCCCCGCACGGATTTGGTGGCCCGCATGGCCACCTCGATTTTTTCAGCTTCTGTCGTTTGTGTTGCGGGCCACCGGGCCCGGCCAGCCGACGTGGAGCGACGCAGGACCGCAAAGAGAGAATTCGATGGCCAACACAGCTTCGGCGAAAAAGGCGACCCGCAAGATCGCCCGGCGCACTGAAGTCAACAAGAACCGCCGCTCCAGGGTGCGCGGTTTCATCCGCAAGGTTGAGGAAGCGATCGCTTCCGGCGACAAGGATGCGGCGGCGGAAGCACTGCGCAAGGCGCAGCCTGAGTTGATGCGCGCGGCAACCAAGGGTGTGGTTCATCGCAACACCGCATCGCGCAAAGTTTCGCGTCTGGCGCGTCGCGTAAAGGCAATCAGCGCTTAATTGCAATCATTTAGCTGAATCCTGGTGAGCCTGGCCTCCGGCCGGGCTTTTGTCGTGGCGTCATATCATTGTAATATGGCTGTAATAATGGCCGGCAACCGGCAAACTCAAAAACAAGTTTTTATAAGCAAAAACAGCACCTTATAAGAGGAATAAAATTCTCCCTCGCACCGCTGGAAAACTCTTCGACCGATTTGCGAGTCAAGTCATTTTTTTTGTTTTTTTGTTTTTGCCGTCGCGGCTGAGGCCACCTCTTAAAAAAGCCGTTGATTCCAAATGCGTTATGCCAAGGCGCACAGGATGCGCGGTTTGAGCCGTATCCTGTCCGCGGGCCCGGGTCGCCGGATTCTTGGCTGAGTGTGCCTTGACCTTGCGTCGTTAACATTGCCTTAATGCGCCTGCATGGAGGTCGCAAACAGTTAAGTTTTGAATTCCGAAGGCCGCCTGTCTGGCGCAGTTGTTTTCATCTTCAGTGCAGTGTTCGCGTTCAGCGGCACGATCCATCTAAATTTCCCGGTCGTCGCTCGGGTTTGTTGGTCCGGGCGAGGGGACATTTGCGTGCTTTATCTCAGTGCGTGCTGACCGGGAGTAGGGCGCGCTTGGTGATCCGTAGCACCTTGCGCCGCCGGTCGCGGTAGTTCTGACGGAGACAGAAAGGGGTCGTACTCAGTAGGGTTTGGGGTTTGTTCGTAAAACAGCAAGTTCGGCCGTTTTGGCCGGCAAATAAAAACGACACAGGAGAAGGCCGGATGCGAGGATTATCAGGAGTACAGGTGCGCATGGATATGCGGGCAACCAGGAATGCCGCACCACCTCCTGCCAGCAACAAGGCCCATCCGCCGACGGAGACGGGGAAATCAAACATGGCGAATGACGTACTCTTCGGACGGGTTCAGTCCCGGCTGAAGGCGCAGGTCGGTCCTGACGTATTTTCGAGCTGGTTCGGCCGGCTCAAACTGGAATCCATATCGAATAGTATTGTGCGTCTTTCGGTACCCACGACATTTCTGAGATCCTGGATCAACAACCGTTATCTGGACCTTCTGACACAGCTCTTTTCCGAAGAGAACGGCGACATCGACCGGGTGGAGATCATTGTGCGCTCCGCGACGCGCGGCAACCGCCTGATCCAGTCTTCGGAAATTTCCGACGTGCAGCAGTCGACCGGCACCGGCGCCCAGCCCGGCAAGGCTTCCTGCATGCCGCGCGCCGCGGCAAAGGCCAAGAAGACGCAGCTGAGGCCGGCGGAAGGCAATTCGGTGTCCGGCTCGCCGCTTGACGCCCGCTACTCCTTCGACACCTTCGTTGAAGGTGCCTCGAACCGGGTCGCGCTGGCGGCGGCCAAGACAATCGCCGAAGCCGGCAGCAGCGCCGTGCGTTTCAATCCCCTGTTCATCCATTCCAATGTCGGCCTCGGCAAGACGCACCTGCTCCAGGCCATCGCACTTGCCGCCAATGAGAGCGAGCGCAAGCCGCGCGTCGTCTATCTGACCGCCGAGTATTTCATGTGGCGTTTCGCGACCGCCATCCGCGACAACGATGCCCTTTCGTTCAAGGAATCGTTGCGCAACATCGACCTTCTGGTCATCGACGATATGCAGTTTCTGCAGGGCAAATCGATCCAGCATGAATTCTGTCATCTTCTCAACATGCTATTGGATTCGGCCCGTCAGGTAGTCGTTGCGGCGGACCGCGCACCGTGGGAGCTGGAGTCGCTTGATGCGCGCGTCCGCTCCCGATTGCAGGGCGGCGTTGCCATCGAGATCGAGGCGCCCGATTACGAAATGCGTCTCGAGATCCTGAAACGCCGCCTTGCGGCTGCCCAGCAGGAGGACAGCTCGCTCGATATCCCGACCGATATCCTCGCCCATGTGGCCCGGCATGTGACCTCGAGCGGAAGGGAACTCGAGGGCGCGTTCAACCAGCTCCTGTTTCGCCGGTCATTCGAGCCGTCGCTTTCGATCGACCGGGTCGACGAACTGCTCGGGCACCTGGTCAATGCCGGCGAGCCGAAGCGGGTCCGCATCGAGGATATCCAGCGCATCGTCTCGAGGCATTACAATGTCTCGCGCCAGGAAATGATCTCCAACCGGCGGACCCGGACGATCGTCAAGCCGCGGCAGATCGCCATGTTCCTGTCGAAGACCATGACGCCGCGGTCCTTTCCGGAAATCGGGCGGCGCTTCGGGGGGCGCGATCATACGACCGTGCTGCATGCGGTCAGAAAGATCGAAGGTCTTT
This sequence comes from Hoeflea sp., assembly GCF_984452065.1. Lineage (NCBI taxonomy): Bacteria > Pseudomonadati > Pseudomonadota > Alphaproteobacteria > Hyphomicrobiales > Rhizobiaceae > Hoeflea > Hoeflea sp. Next base: position 18,695 of record NZ_CFHWAF010000036.1, read on the forward strand.
TGGAGCAGGACACGAAGCTCTCCCATGAGGTTGAACTTCTGCGGCGCCTGATCAGCGAGTAGCCCGCCGGCGCGCGACCGGCAAGGAAATGCTGGCCCTGCAGGCGCGGGGCCCTTTCCTTTTGCAAAAAGCGACGGGCCAGACTTGCTCCAGGCTTCACTTTATCCCCAGAAAGCCGGTGCTGTCGGTAAAAGGCGCATGCCATTCGCTTGCGCAATGTACGCCAAATCTGTCATTTTGCTTGTCCCGGAGTGAAAGTCCCGGTATCGCCGTGGACAAAGCTATGTCGATAGCCCGGCAGTCCATCGCAGTCGCGGCGGATGCTGGCCGGGATCAGAGCAACAGGATTTGGTGTCAAGAACCATGCGTGTAACCATCGAGCGTTCCAATCTGCTGAAATCACTCAATCATGTGCACCGGGTTGTCGAGCGGCGAAATACCATTCCGATCCTGTCCAACGTCCTGCTCAAGGCCGACGGCTCGACGCTGGACCTCAAGGCGACCGATCTTGATCTGGAAGTGACGGAAGCAACCGCCGCCAATGTCGAGCAGGCCGGCTCCACCACGGTGCCGGCGCATCTGCTTTACGATATTGTCCGCAAGCTTCCGGACGGCGCCGAGGTGATGCTCTCGGTCGATGCCGACGGCGCCAGCATGGCGGTCCTGTCGGGCCGCTCCAAATTCTCCCTGCAGTGTCTGCCGGAGGCCGATTTTCCGGATTTGACGGCCGGGGATTTCAGCCACACGTTCCGGCTCCAGTCGACCGATCTGAAAATGCTGATCGACCGCACCCAGTTCGCCATTTCCACCGAGGAAACGCGCTATTATCTCAACGGCATCTTCATGCATACGATCGAGGAGCAGGGCGGGCTGAAACTGCGCGCCGTCGCCACCGACGGACACCGCTTGGCGCGGGCCGATGTCGACGCGCCGTCCGGCTCGGAGGGAATGCCGGGCATCATCGTGCCGCGCAAGACCGTCGGCGAATTGCAGAAACTCGTCGACGATCCGGATGTCGCCGTCACCGTCGAGGTCTCCGAGGCGAAGATCAGGTTCACCATCGGCGGCGTCCTCCTGACCTCGAAACTGATCGACGGAACCTTCCCGGACTATCAGCGTGTCATTCCGTCGGGCAACGACAAGGAACTCACCATAGACTGCGCGCCCTTCGCGGCGGCGGTCGACCGCGTGTCGACCATCTCTTCCGAGCGCGGCCGCGCGGTCAAGCTTGCCCTGGCCGAGAGCCTGTTGACGCTGACGGTCAACAATCCCGATTCCGGCAGCGCCACGGAGGAGCTGGCCGTCGGCTACAAGAACGAGGAACTCGAGATCGGCTTCAACGCGAAATATCTTCTCGATATCACCGCCCAGTTCAGCGGCGCCGAAGCGGTGTTCCTGTTCGCCGACCCCGGATCGCCGACACTCGTGCGCGATGTTGCCGAAGACAGCGCCCTTTACGTGTTGATGCCCATGCGTGTGTGACACGGGCCGCGATGTGAACGCCGTCTGCCTCACCCGTCTGAAGCTGAACGATTTCCGCAATTACACAGAGCTTGTTCTCGGTCTCGACCGGCGGCATGTCGTGCTGACCGGGGAAAACGGGGCCGGCAAGACAAACCTCATGGAAGCGGTGTCTTTGCTGTCGCCGGGCAGGGGTCTGCGGCGTGTGCCATATGGCGAGATGGTGCGCAAGGGCGCAACCGGCGGCTTCACCGTATTCGCCACGGTGGACGGGATGGAGGGAAGCGTCGACATCGGCACGTCGGCGGGATCGGACGCCGAAAATGGCGGCTCGGGCCGCCGCCTCAAGATCAATGCAACGGCGGCCCGCAGTAACGATGAGCTTCTCGATCACCTGCGCATCCTGTGGCTGACGCCCGCGATGGACGGATTGTTCACCGGTTCCGCGTCGGATCGCCGCCGCTTCCTCGATCGGCAGGTGCTGGCGATCGATCCCGGCCACGGACGCCGGGTGCTCGACTATGAGCGCGCCATGCGCAGCCGCAACCGCCTTCTGTCCGAGGGGCGCATGGATCCGTCCTGGCTCGGCGGCATCGAGGCGCAGATGGCTCAGTTTGCCGTGGCGATCGCCCATGCGCGCCATGAACTGGTGGCGATGCTCGGCAAGCTGATCGGGGAGCGGGAACAGGATGGTCCGTTTCCGAAAGCGGCTCTCTCGCTTGCCGATTTCCTCGACGACATCGGCGCGGGCACCGCCGACGACCAGGAGGAAGCGCTCGTCAGCCATCTGGCCGAGGCCCGCGGACGGGATGCGGCAGCCGGCAGAACCCTGACCGGTCCGCATCGCTCCGATCTTCTTGTGCGCCATCGCGACAAGGACATGGAGGCCGAGCGGTGCTCGACCGGGGAGCAGAAAGCGCTTCTCATCGCGCTTGTGCTCGCCCATGCCAGGCTGACAGCCGAGATCTGCGGTCATCCGCCCGTCCTGCTTCTTGACGAGATTGCGGCCCATCTGGATGAAGGCCGGCGCGCGGCGCTGTTCGATCTTGTCGATGCGCTGGGCGGCCAGGCCTTCATGACCGGCACGGACCGGTCGATGTTTGCGGCGCTTGACGGGCGCGCGCATTATCTGCAGGTCAGCGCCGGGGCGGTGGAGGATGCCGGTTGAAACCCTCCCGCCGCAACTTGACCCGGCCTTGGTTTTCTCTGTTATTGAGAAAGCAATGAACGACACGCATCTCACGCCCGCTGAACTTGAACGCTACGCCCGCCACATCGTGCTTGCCGAAATCGGCGGTCCCGGTCAGCAAAAGCTGAAAAGAGCCCGTGTTCTGGTCATCGGAGCCGGCGGTCTTGGGTCTCCCGTGCTGGAGTATCTTGCCGCTGCCGGTGTCGGGACGCTGGGTGTCGTCGACGACGACACGGTTTCGCTGTCCAACCTGCAGCGTCAGGTGCTGCATGACACAGGCGCCGTCGGAGAAAAGAAAACAAAAAGCGCCGCTGACGCGATTGCGCGCATCAATCCGAATGTCTGTGTTGAGCAGCATTGCGTCAGGATCGATCCGGAGAATGCCGCCGACATGATCCGGCGCTATGACATCATCGCCGACGGGTCCGACAATTTCGACACCAGATATCTGATGGCCGATACGTGCGCTGCGCTGCAAAAGCCGCTGGTCACGGCCGCTGTCGGACGGTTTGACGGATCGGTAACCGTGCTCACACCCTTTGAAAAGAACAAGCAGGGCAAGCCTTTCCCGTCCTATCGCGATCTGTTCCCGTCACCGCCGCCGCCGGGTCTCCTGCCGAGCTGCGCCGAGGCCGGCGTCATCGGCGCGCTCACCGGCGTCATCGGCACGCTTCAGGCAATGGAGGTCATCAAGCTGATCACCGGCATCGGAGAGCCGCTGATCGGCCGCCTCCTGCTCTACGATGCACTCGCCGCGCGCTTCGACACGATCACCTACAAATCGCGCCCGTAAGGCATAGTCGGCAAAGGGCTGGTGTTATTGCTGTCCGGGCAGGACCCGGTCGGGCGGCCTGTGGCCGTCGAACAGGGTGCGGATATTGATGATGACCTTCTCGCCCATGTCGATGCGCCCTTCCAGCGTGGCAGAGCCCATATGCGGCAGGATGACCACCCGGCCCTGTTCGGCGAGCCTGACAAGTTTCGGATTGACGGCGGGCTCGTGCTCGAACACGTCGAGGCCGGCGCCCGCGATCTTGCCTTCCTGAAGGTTCTTTACCAGCGCGGCCTCGTCGATAATGCCGCCGCGGGCCGTATTGACGATAAAGGCCTCCGGGCGCAGCAGATCGAGCCGCCGGGCGGACAGGAGATGGAAGGTCGCGGGCGTCGAGGGGCAATTGACCGACACGATATCGACCCGGGCGAGCATCTGATCGAGGCTTTCCCAGTAGGTCGCCTCCAGATCCTCTTCGGTCACCGGATCCACCCGGTTGCGGTTGTGATAGTGGATTGACAGGCCGAACGCCCGGGCGCGCCGTGCGACGGCCGTTCCGATCCGGCCCATGCCGACGATACCCAGCCGCTTGCCCCAGATCCGGTGTCCGAGCATCCATGTCGGCGACCAGCCGTTCCATTCCCCTTCGCCCGTCAGCACATTGGCGCCTTCGGTCAGACGCCTCGGGACGGCAAGGATCAGGGCCATGGTCATGTCGGCCGTGTCTTCGCTCAGAACGTTGGGTGTGTTGGTGACGGCAATGCCCTTTCCGGCGGCCGCATCGACATCGATATTGTCCGTTCCGTTGCCGAAATTGGCGATCAGCTTGAGGCTTTCGCCCGCCTGTTCGATCATCGCCGCATTGATCTGATCGGTGACGGTCGGGACAAGGACGTCGGCCGTCTTCATCGCCTCCACGAGCTCATGCTGCGAACGCGGCGTGTCCTTGATGTTCAGCTCCACATCGAACAGCTCGCACATGCGGGTTTCCACAGGTTCGGGCAGTTTGCGGGTGATAAAGACCTTGGGTCTTTTTTTATTCGGCATTTCCTCAATCGGCTCCTTGTTGAGAGCTCTTTAACCATGGTGTGATAGTCCGGGGAATGCCCGGCCACACGTGATGTTTTTTACCAGACGAAAGCCTGAAGACAAAGCGGTCTCGTGAAGCGCAGGAATGAAAATTATCGATTGTGCGGACCGTTTGAAAAATGGCATTGAGCTTCGGTCAACAATGCAGATGGAGGTCGCAATGAATGCCGCAACCGTCACCCGAATCCTGTGCCTGGGTCTCGTTGCGACCATTGTGGCTTTGACCGCTGCAGCGGTCAGCCCGCCCGCCCTTGCCCAAAGCGCGGCGAAAGGCGCGAGCGGACTGCCGCTTCCCCGCTTTGTCAGCCTGAAGGCGCGGCGCGTCAATCTGCGGATCGGTCCGAGCCGCGACTATGCGGTCGAGTGGCTCTATACGCGCTCCGGCATTCCCATGGAAATCATCCAGGAATACGATCATTGGCGCCGTGTGCGCGATCCCGACGGCACGGAGGGATGGATCCACAAATCGCTGTTGACGGGCGAGCGGACCGCCGTTGCCGCACCCTGGAAGCGCGGACAGGCCGGCGTGTTTGTCATGTTGCGCGATGCACCGCAAAGGAGCGGCGTCCTGGTCGCCAAGCTTGAGCCCGGTGTCGTCATCAAGATCGCCGAATGCAACGGCAAATGGTGTCGGGGAACCGTCGCCAATGCGCGGGGCTGGGTGTCGCAGGACGAGATCTGGGGCGCCTATCCGGGCGAAGCGTTCAAGTAAGTCCGACCGTCGTGGCCGGTGCCTCCTGGTTTTCTTTCCGTTTTGCCATGTATTCGGCTGAGCGGTTCGATCATTGAACGGCGGCTTTTCCTTAACGGTTGCAAAACCGGGGGCGAAAGCTAAGTATAGCGCCGTTTGAATACGGCGCGTCGTCATGGTGCGCCTTCATCGGAGGGGGCGATGACTTTTACGCAATCGGTTCGTACGGTCTTCTCCAACTATGTGAATTTCAGCGGGCGAGCAACACGACCGGAATTCTGGTGGTGGACGCTTTTCGTCTTCATCCTGTCCCTGGTGCTGCAGATTGTCGACGGGGCCGTTGTCGCACCGCTTCTCGGCTTTAGCGCATTTGCCCCGGAAGCCGGCAATCCGCTCAGCGCGGTTGCGTCGCTGGCGCTGCTGCTTCCGTCGCTGGCCGTGGGCGTTCGCCGCCTGCACGATATCGGCCGCTCGGGCTGGTGGCTGTTGATTGCGCTCATTCCCATCATCGGATTGCTGGTGCTGATCTACTGGCACGTCCAGCCGAGCGAGGACGGCGCGAACCGGTTCGGCTGAACCGAATACTAGTGCTTGTCGTCGACATAGCTCTGCAGCACGCGTGCGAATCGCAAAATAACCGTTTCGGCATGCTCCTGTGAGAGCGAATCGAGCCCGACGACCCGGCGCAGCGTCTCAAAACCGGTCATATGCGCGACGATCAGTGCGGCCCTTTGTTCGGCATCCTTGCCGCCGAGCCATTCGGCGAGCGGCAGGACAATCTGCCGGTGGATCGCCTTGCTCACCGTCGTGTTGACATAGGCACTGCCGGCCGAACGGATGAATGCCAGCGTCGGGTCGGTGTGTTCGTCCGCAACATCCGGCCGTGCAAAGAAGGTCGCGGCGCGTTCACCAAAGGTGGCCCGGTCGCCTGCCAGGAGGGCGTCGATATTGAGTTCGGGCACGACGGCCTCGCGGAAAAGGTTTTCCTTGGAGCCGAAATAGCGGTTGACGAGCGCCGCGTTCACGCCGGCCGCGGCGGTTATCTCGCGTAGACCCGCCGCATCGAACCCCTTTTCTATGAATGTCCGTCTCGCGGCATTCAGGATCGCTTCCTTGGTTGCTTCCGAACTGCGCCTTCGTTCCTTGTCCTGTGCCATCAAGCGGTCGATCCGTTACCCTTCATATGTTCTTTCAGTATCCCATGGCATCTCAGGTGCCTGTTCTGTTTCCCCTTTTGCCCGTTTTCTTGTTCCGAAAGTCTGCGGTGTCAATTCAACTTAAGGCAGTCAGGTGATTATCAGATACCACATGGTGTCGCCATTGCCCGCCACAAAGGTCCGTGAGCGGCGTCTCTCCACAACGTCTGCCCGGGTCGGCGGAGGCGGCGCGTGTCGAGAAGATCAAAGCCGTTGGGGACGCCTATATGGCGGTTGCCGGGCTGCCGGAGCCGCGGGCCGGTCACGCCGATGCCGCCACCCGGCTAGTGAGGCGACCATGAAGCGCCTGTCGCGGGATTTTCGCATCGTTGAACGCGGGGCCGTCGAGATCAAGGGCAAGGGAAAGATGCGCACATGGTTTCTGCTGCCCGGGGAGCCGGCGTAGCCCGGCGTGCGCTACCGGTCAGCCAGGATCAGGTCACTGGCCTTCTCGCCGATCATGATTGCGGGCGCGTTGGTGTTGCCCGAGACGATTTCCGGCATGATCGAGCAGTCGGCGATACGCAAGCCCTCAATGCCGTGGACCCGAAGCCTTGCGTCGACCACCGCCCCCTCGTCACGTCCCATCCGGCAGGTGCCCGTCGGGTGATAGATTGTCGTGGACGCATTGCGGACCCAGTCGAGGATCGCCTCGTCATCGACGGTGTCCGAACCGGGCCTGAACTCGCTGGCGATCTTGCCCGAAAGCGGCTTCTGCTCGGCAATGCGGCGGGCGATCTTCACCCCGTCGACGATCGTGCGGCAGTCGAGCGGGGTCGCCAGGTAATTCGGGTGGATGGACGGGTGGTCCGAGGCCTTGTCGCTGCGAAGACGAATCTCGCCGCGGCTTTCCGGCCTCAGCTGGCATACCGACATCGTGAAGGCGGAGAAGGGATGGACGCCTTCTCCCGGGCTGTCGGCCGACCAGGGCTGGATGTGGAACTGGATGTCCGGCGTCGCGACCTCGTCCCGTGTCTTGAGGAAGCCTGTGGCAAGGCTCGCCGCCATCGTCATCGGCCCGGCGCGGAACAGAACATATTTCAGGCCGATGCGTGCCTGATTGAAGAGGCTGCGAACCTCGTCATTGAGCGTCGGCTCGTTGCATTTGAACACAAGCCGCGCCTGCAGATGGTCCTGAAGGTTCTTGCCGATACCCGGAAGGTCGGCCACCACATCGATATCGTGCTCGCGAAGCTGCGCCGCCTCGCCAAGGCCGGACAGCATCAGGATCTGCGGCGAACCGATCGCGCCCGCCGACAGGATGATTTCCCCGCTGGCCTTCACCATGCGCTCGGAGCCGCGCCGGTCTTTGAAGCGCACGGCGCTGGCGCGCCTGCCCTCGAAGACGAGGCCCTGGACATGGGCCCGGGTGATGATCTGAAGGTTTTCCCGCGTCTTCACCGGATTGAGATAGGCAACGGCCGCGCTGCAGCGCCGGCCCTTTTTCGCGGTCAGCTGGAAATAGCCGACACCCTCCTGAGTGGCGCCGTTGTAATCCGTGTTGAAGGCATATCCGGCATTTTGCGCCGCGGCCACCCACGCATCGCAGATCGGCCGCTTGAGGCGCATATTGGAGACGTTGAGCGGTCCGTTCACGCCGTGGTAGTCGTCCTCGCCGCGCTCTTGATGCTCGGCGCGCCTGAACAGCGGCAGGACATCGTCCCAGCCCCATCCCTCATTGCCCATCTGGCGCCAGCGGTCGTAATCCTCCTTCTGGCCGCGGACATAAAGCAGCCCGTTGAGCGACGATGAACCGCCGAGCACCTTGCCGCGCGGCCAGTCGAGCGAGCGGCCGTTGAGGCCGGGATCCGGCTCGGTGCTGTAGCACCAGTCGACGCTCGGATTGTGCATCGTCTTGAAGTAGCCGACCGGGATGTGGATCCACGGATTGAGATCGCGTCCGCCGGCCTCCAGCAGGACAACGCGCGCGCCCGGATCCGCCGACAGCCTGTTGGCCAGCACGCACCCCGCCGAACCCGCTCCGATGACGACATAATCGGCTTCAGTAATGTCCATAAGCATCGGTCCTTCGAAACATCTGTTGACCGTAACAGGTTTATTTGGGCTTGCGCCACCAGAGCATACTGTGTATTTTTGAGATTAAAAGTCTCATTTTTACAATTGTCTTGGGAGGACGAAATGAAGGTTTCGAATGCGCTGGGCGCGATTTCGCGCCGCGATCTTTTCAAGCTGACGGGTCAGTTCGGCATCAGTTCCACGCTTATGGCTGCAGGCGGTCTGGGAGGTGCCATCAGCCTTTCTTCGTTGGCCCAGGCTGCCGAATCCACCTACGAGAAGCGGTTTGCGAAGCCCGCCAAATACAATCTCAAATTCGGCGCGTCCGGGTTCAATGCCCGCAACCTGTTGATCGAGCGGGCCGGATGTCTGGAGTTCGCGCGCGACCTCGAGGAGCGCACGGAAGGCGAGATCCGCATCGAGTTCATCGGCGACAATCAGATTTGCGGTCAGCTGAACTGCGTTGAGAAGACACAGCTCGGCATTGTCGACATCTACGCCGCCTCAACACAGAATTCGGCCGGCGGCGCACCTTACCTGAACGTTCTGGACTACGCCTTCATGTTCCCGGGCCGCGCCTCGCAATATTACTTCCTCTACAGTCCTGAGAGCCAGCGCATCCTGCGCGACCCGCTGGAAAAGCGTCACGGCCTGAAGTTCCTCTTCAGCCACTGTGAACTGCGCGGCATTCAGCTCGGCCTGAAATATGAGAAGGAGCCGACGGTCACCAGGCTCGAGGAACTGTTCGGCACCAAGAACCGCGTCACCGGCACGCAGCTTGGCCGCATCGCCATGCAGCTTTTGAACCTCAACCCGGTTCCGATTGCCTGGGAAGAAACGCTCGACGGGCTCAAGCAGGGTCTGATCGACGGCGCGGAAACCTGGGCGTCTGCCGTGGCGTACGCAAACATGTCTCCGGTGGTCTCGCAATCCGTGGACCTGAAGTTCTTCTGCGGCACCGAACATACGTCCATGTCCGCCAAGGTCTTCGATTCCATGGACGCGCATCTCCAGGACGCCATCATGGAATCGGCCTATCTGGCGCAGGTTCATGTCCAGGCGGCCAACGAGGCGGCACTGGTCAAGACTGTCGGCTTCTCCGATCCGCAGCTGCCGGACACGCTGTTCGTTGAAAACAATGTCCGTCCCGCCTTCCTGCCCGAAGATCAGATCAAGATGGCAGAGGAAATGTGTTCGCCCGAATTCAATCCGGAGCCCTGGGCGGCCTGGCGCGAGCGCCTGAACAACTGGGCCGGCGGTATTGACACCTATACCGATATCCATCGCGTCGCCCGTGAGGTGCCGGCAGACATGAAACCGGAAAACGTCGAGCCGCGCCGCTGGTGGCGTTCCTCCTGAAGATGGATACCATGTCCCGGAGCCGGTCCTGCCGGCTCCGGGCCTTTTTCTGACAACGCATACCCGGGAGGAGGGTGGCCATGGGTTCCCTGGCGGCGGATATCGGCGCTATTTTCAGCGCTGTCCTGGCGAATGATTCTTGGACGATCAGCGAGGCCCTGCGCCGCGACGGCGCCTGGGTCGTCGGTTTTTTCGCGACCCTTCTGGGCGCCGCCCTGGTGCTCTGGATCTACAAGCTTCTCCCGTTCGTCGACCGCCAACTGGAACGTTCGATCATGGTCTGGTCTTACCTGGTGATCGCGGTAATCATCTTTGTCGAGGTGTTCCGCCGCTTTGTCCTCAGCGAGCAGGCGCCCTGGTCGACGACACTGCCGCCTTTCCTGTTCCTCATCATGACCTGGTTCGGCTGCTCCTATAACGTCCGGCTCAGAACCCATCTTGCATTTGCCGAATTCCGCACGTCCATGCCGCGCGCCGGCCAGATGGCCTGTCTCACCCTGGATGCGGTTTTGTGGTTCGTCTTCTGCTGGATCGTGGTCGTCAGCTCCACGCGGGTCGTCGCCAACTCGGCGTCGAACTTCCAGATCATGCTCGGCACGGACAATGTCATGCAGTGGTGGTTCCTCGCCACCGTACCGCTGAGCTTCATCCTTTTGTGCGCGCGGGCACTGGAAAACTATCTCGAAGACATCGCCAGGTACCGGTCGGGTGAAACCCTGATCAATCAGGCGGTCATCGGCGGCGAGTAGGAGGGCGACATGACGGACGGAACCTGGGTCACCCTCATCTCCATCGGCGTCACGCTGTTTTTCATGCTCGGCGTGCCGGTGTTTCTGGTCATCGGTTTCTGGGTCGTGGGCTGCAGCTTCGTGCTCGGACTGCCACTCGACAATATCGGCGCGGCGCTGGCGGACGTCTTCACCGACGGTTTCGCCCTGCTGGCCATGCCACTCTTCATCCTCACCGGCGACCTGATCAACAAATCGGGGATCGCGCGCCGCCTGTCCGATTTCGCCTATGCCTGTCTCGGCTGGGTGCGCGGCGGTCTTGCCATGGCAAGCCTCGGTGCCTGCGGTCTCTTTGCCGCCATATCCGGCTCCAACTCGGCGACGACGGCAACGATCGGCTCGATGCTGCATCCCGAAATGGTCAAGGGCGGTTACGACGAGCGCTTTGCCGCCGCGACCGCTGCTGCGGGCGGCACCGTCGGTATCATCATTCCGCCATCGATCATCTTCATCGTTTACGGCTTCCTGATGAACCTGCCGATTTCGGATCTCTTCGTCGCCGGCATCCTGCCCGGTGCGCTGATGGTCGGCGGTATGCAGTTTGCGTGCTGGATCATCTGCCGGATAAACGGCTGGGGCCATCTCATACGCCTCGAGTTCAACCGCGTATTGAAAACCGCTTTCGGCGCCTGGCTCGGCTTCTTCGCCATCGGTCTTGTCCTTTGGGGTATCTACACCGGCAAGTTCTCGCCGACGGAAGCCGCCGGCGTGACGGTCGGTTTCTGCATCATCGTCGGCCTGACCTGCCTGCCGCTGCACAGGCTGATGGGCTCCAGGAGCGAGGACCGCCCGCATACCGAAAAGGGCTTTGCGGAAATGCTCGTCGTTCAGGGCTTTCGCCTGACGGAAGTGCCCTCGATCACGGCCCGGTCGGCGCAGATCACCGGCATCCTTGCGCCGCTGATCGCCGTCTCCGTCGTCATGCAGCAGATTCTCTCGGTTCTCGGCGCGCAACAGGTCATCGGCGATTTTGTCACCAATATGGGCGGCTATTATGCGGTTCTGTTCACCGCGATGATCATTGTCTTCATCTTCGGCATGGTGCTTGAGAGCCTGCCGGTTACGATTATCCTTGCGCCGATCCTCGCTCCGATCGCCCATTCGATCGGTGTCGAGCCGGTGCAATTCGCTGTGATCTTCCTGGTGGGCGCATCGATCGGCTTCATCACCCCGCCCTATGGCCTCAACCTCTATGTTGCCAGCGGCGTGACGGGTGTTCCCTATTTCAAACTGCTCAGATATACCGTGCCCTACCTCGTGGCGCTGATCAGCGTCTGGTTTATCGTTGCGATCGTTCCGGAGCTGTCGACGACGTTGCTGCCGGACAGGTAGGAGCAACCGGGAGTGAATTGGTTGGATATGGCGGATCGCGGCGAAACAGGTGAAACGATCCCCACGAATCTTCGTTTGCTGATGGTGCTGGAGGAAATCGCCCGTGTCGGCGTCCCGGTGACGCCGACCACGATCAACCAGCATCTCGGCCTGCCGAAACCGACCATCCACCGGCTCTTTTCCACGCTCGAGGCGGAGGGCTTTCTTCAGCGTGAGATCGACGGCCGCTCCTACACGCCGGGCCGGCGTCTGCGCGATCTGTCCATGGGCGTCCTGACGTCGCTTCGTGTCCGCACCGCCCGCCTTGCCGTGCTCGATGCGCTGGCCGCGGACATCGGCGAAACCTGCAACATCTCGGTGCCGGAACGCGACTCGATGGTCTACATCGATCGCGTCGAGACCAAGTGGCCGCTGCGCATCCAGCTTCCCATCGGGACCCATGTTCCCTTTTACTGCACCGCAAGCGGCAAGATGTATCTCGCATCGCTCAATCCGGCGCATTTCGAGCGCTATGCCCGCTCGGCGCGCCTGGACAAACACACCGGGCGTACGATCACCGATCCGGACAGGCTTCTTGCCGAGGTCGACAAGACCCGCGAGCGCGGCTTCTCCCAGGACGATGAGGAGTTCATGGAGGGCATGATCGCCCTTGCCGTGCCGATCCGCGACGTGCATGGCAGGCTCCTGTCGACGCTGTCGTTTCACGCGCCGACCCAGCGTCTCAAACTGGCCGATGCCTACGCCTTTGCGGACAAGATGCATGCCGCCGCCGCGGAACTGTCGCGGCTGATCATCGAGGATTGATATGCGGTCAAGCTTCGGCCAGCCGTAAAGGGCGGTCGGAACGGTTTTTTGCGTCTATTCGATCGGCCACGCGCAGCTTTGTTCACCCGCATCCGCGCATGGCTCGTACAGGGCGATATCGCTTTCGCTTCCGTCTTCCCAAACCACCTGAACTGCGATGCTTTGAGCCGTATCGAGCGGGAACCGCAGTGCGATGGCCTCCGGTCCGGCGTCCGGCGGCAGCGCCATTGGGTTTTGTGGATCGCATGCGACAAGTGCAAACCGCTTGTCCAGCGTGTCGGAGTTGATTGAGTAACGGATTTCCGAAAGCCGGCAATGCAGGGTCTGCAAGGCAGTGAAGTAGATCCACTGGGCGCCGTCGAAGTTGCGAAACTGCACCCACCCGTTCTGACGGTTGGCGTCGAGCATCGTCCGGTAGAGTTCCATCGGCGGAACGCGGGATTTTTCCTCTGCAAAGGCCGGTAAAGGCGCAAGCACAGCAATCATGGCGGCAAGACAAAACCTGTGGATGAACTCGAGACCGGCCATTATGTACTCCGAATGATGCAGAGAATGTTGAATCGGGCGCGACGGGAATATTCCCTAAACACATGTTTACTTATAACCCAACGATCCTGTTTTGCATTGCCTTGCCGAACCTTATTTTTGAATGCGCGGCGGGGCGGGCGGCCGCAAGGCCGGCGACTTCCAAGGCCCTACATATTGTCGCTTCGTGCTTTTCGTCCGAGGTCACCGCCGTGATGACGAATGCCGTAATCCCGGCGGGTGAACCCCCTGGCTTCCATCGTCGCCAGGGCGATCGTATCGCTTATGGCCAGCACCCCGGCAGATTGCGGATTTCTCCGTAAATCAGGGCGTTGCCTCACATCGGGATACCATAACAGACGTGCAAGTGAGATCTCGATGGTCGCAGGCGGTGCAGCGATCCGGCTTGTGGCTTTTGCGATTTGCGGCTTGCCCGGTGTGGATTTTGCGTCTCTTGTGCTGGCATGAAGCTGACCGGTCCCTTTCTCTTCATTCTGGCTACCTTGATGATCGACGCCATCGGCGTCGGGATCGTCTTTCCGATCATGCCGGACCTGATGGATCGCGTCGGCGGCGGGCACCACGGCTGCGGGCGCATTCTGGAGCGGCGTCATGATGTCGGCCAATGCGGCGGCCATGTTCCTTTTCGGCTCCGTTATCGGAAGCCTTTCCGACGCCTGCGGGCGCAAGCCGATATTGATCGCGGCGCTTGCCACGCTGACGATCGACTACGTCATCATGGCGATGGCCGAAACCTATTGGGTGCTGCTCGTGGGCCGGGTTCTTGCCGGGGTGGCAGGGGCCACATATGTCACCGCGACCGCCTACATCGCCGACATCGCAAAGCCCGAGGAGCGCGGGGCGAGCTTCGGCATGATCGGAGCCGCCTTTGGCATCGGCTTTGTCCTCGGGCCGGCAATCGGCGGCGTCGCCTCGGCCTGGCACATTACGGCGCCCTTCTGGATCGCGGCGGTACTGTCTGCGGTCAACGTGGCCTTTGGCTTCCTTGTCCTGCCGGAAGCGCTCAAGCAGGAAAACCGCAGGCCCTTCGGCAAGCGTGACCTGAACCCGTTCGGGACCATCGCGCGGGCGTTTATGGTGCCGGGTCTCGCCGTTCCGCTTATCTGCATTTTCGTGTTCGAATTCGCCAATATGGTCTACCCGGCGCTCTGGGCCTTCTGGGGCCGCGAACTGTTCGGCTGGGACGGCTTCACCATCGGGTTGACCCTGTCGGCATACGGTATTCTGATCGCCGTCGTCCAGGCCGGGATATTGCCGCGGATGACCAGGCGTTTGGGCGATTATCGGACATTGCTGATAGCGATCGTCGCCGGCGTGATCGGCATGTTCGGTTTTGGCGTCGCGGGCACGATCCTGGTTGTGGCCGTCTTTTTTCCAGTCTCCGCATTGTCGGACATGGCGCCGCCGTTGTTGACCGCCTTTGCGGCCAACCGTGTGGGTGAAGATCAGCAGGGCCTGGTACAGGGCGTGATCGCTTCACTGACGTCCGTTTCGGCCATCGCCGCGCCGCTGGTCCTGACAGGCGTCTTCGAGTGGTTCGTCAGTGGCGACGGACCTTATCTTCCGGGCGCGCCGTTTTTTGTCGCCGGATTGCTGATCGCCGCCATCGTGCCGCTGATCCTGCGTCTGAGGCCCGGGCGGCGGGTCGGGAAACCCTGATCGGACCTGCTTTCGCGCCATTCGAGGCCGGAAGCGCGTCACGGCCCGTTGACCAGTTCGAGGATCAGTTGCTGGATGTTGCCGCCGTCGCGCATCTCCGACTGTTCGAAGCTGCGGTTACGGGTCCTGTAACGGGTGAAGGCAGCCTTGAGGGGCGCCTGTATCGCGTGGCGGATCGTCTTGCATTCCGGATCGTTGCGCTGCCGGAACCCGACCGTCGTATCGTAGATGTCCTGTGCCATATCGATGACGTATTCACCGTGGACGGCCTCGTGGGCGCGGATCCCGGCGATAAAGACGCGCCAGCGGGCGGCGACGTCCGCCGGCAGGGTTTCGGCCGGTTTCGGCAGTGTGTATGTGATGGTCAGGAAGGGCCGCGCGGCGACGAGCACGCAGTCATTGCCGTCGCGCCTGTAGTCGCGGCTCCATTTCAGGTCGAAATCGGTTTTGGCTATGGCGCTCGATATCCCGCCGCGAATGCGCGGTCCGCGGGCGCCGATCGACCGGTAGAGCTCAATGCCGGTCGTTCCCGAAATCGTGTAGGTTTTTTCGACCTGCCGTGCGCGGATGTCGGCATGGGCCGGCAAGGCGAGCAGGAACAGGGCGGCGGCGGTGCGCAGGAAGAGCATGTGTTTCATTTTGGCCTCGGACGCGGCTCACAGGGGTGCGGCTGCAGTGCGCGCGCCTATGTGGCGTAGTCCGGCTCGTCCCGGTCGAGAAGCAGCCTGACTTCCGCCATGTGGCGCTCTGCCTGCCCCGGGTAGTTCTCGATGTCGTCCGCGACCTGTGCCGCGACATCATCGGCAATGATGCGAAGCGGTCTCTGCGTCATGTAGGCGGTAATCAGCGTCTCCGCAGCGCGTTCGAAATAATAGAGGCGGTTGAAGGCCTCGGCCACGGTCCGGCCGATAACCAGAACGCCGTGGTTGCCCATGATCATCACCGTCTTCCTGGGGTCGGAAAAGAGCTGCGAGCAGCGCTCGCCCTCCTCTTCAAAGGCAAGTCCGCCGAACTCCCCGTCGATGACCACGCGGTCATGGAACATGGCCGTATTCTGGTCGATCGCCGGCATGGAACTGTCGGCAAGGCTTGCCAGCACCGTCGCGTATTTCGAATGCACATGCAGCGCGACACGGGCGTGCCGGCAATTGCGGTGAACGGCGGAATGAAGACCCCAGGCCGTCGGATCGGGCGCATCCGGCAGTTCCATCGTCTGCGGGGCGCTGGCGTCCAGAAGCAGGAGGTTCGACGCGGTCACCCGGCTGAAATGAATCTGGTCGCGGTTCATCAGGAACCGGGTTCCGTCCTCGTTGACCGCCGCGGAAAAATGGTTGGCGACCGCCTCGTGCCAGTTCATCCTCACCGACCAGCGAAAGGCGGCCGCGAGATCGACGCGGACATCCCAGTGCGGATCGTTATGGGTTTGGGGGTGCCGGGCGATGGCGGTCATGGGGGCCTCCTGAGTACATATCGAAACCTGTCTTCCAATCGCAGGATAGAGCGTTGATGGTATGCTCGGCAACGCCGGCCGGAAACCGGCCGGCAATTCAGCTCCCTGCTCGGCGCCGTCAGCAGGATGCGGGTTCGGTTGCGCCCTGCTTCTCAGCGTCGATGGTTTCAGCAGCCCGAACCGATGGCTGCCCGACAATGCGTGCGGCGAGCCAGTCAAGGTCGTCCCCGAGTGTCGTCAGCTGGCTCTCTATGGCTGCCGGCGGCATCGGTCTTATCAATGCGCCGCCATATTCAGCGATCGCAAATCTGAAGACATAGCTCGGCGTAAGACCCATCCGCAGGTCCGACACGATTATTTTTCCATCCTGCAAGGCTGTCGCGAAATACCCCCGGCTGAACCATCTCAGCTTTTCAAAAGCGTCAATTCCGTCAAGGCAGGCGGTCAGGTCCGAACGGGTCGGATGCGTATACACTCTGGCCTGATCGTCATCGTCGAAGAGCGAGAGATAGAGATTGTGATAGCGGCCATCTTCCTGCCCGATGACCTTCCACACGACGGTGTTGAACGGACCTGCGATCGCAAAGACATTGCGCGCATCAATTCCGGCGCGGGCGAAAATGGCTTTCGCCCGGTTCTCGGCATTGGCCTGTAAGACCACGCTGAGACCCATATAGGCCGTGCTGAACAAAAGCGCTGTTATGAGCGCGCCCTTGAGACGCGATGACCAGTTTTTCACCGCCAGGGCCCACACGACGGCGATC
>NZ_CFHWAF010000037.1:0-35591 GCF_984452065.1 Hoeflea sp.
GGCGTCGCATCGGACCAGAAGGGCCAGGATACCACCGATCCGCATGACGCAGCGATGCTGGCTCCCCTCGGCGGTCCGGAATACGGCTACAAGGGAGCCGGGCTGGCAGGTCTGGCGGAGATTTTCAGCAGCGCTTTCAGTGACGCCCCCCTGAGTGTGGAACTGGCGCCGATGGTTTCGGACGACATGTCCACCCCTCGCCGCCTTGGCGCCTTCGTCATGGCTTTGGACCCGGCCGCCTTTCTCGGTCTCGACGTTTTCACGCAGATCATGGGCCGGTATCTGAACAGGATCAGGGCGTCCCATCCCGCCGACAGCGCCAGAGTGATGGCCCCGGGTGACCGGGAGTGGGACGAAGCCGCGCGGCGGCGCAAACACGGCGTGCTGCTCGATCAGGTTTCGGCGCGGGCATTTTCCAATATCGCAAAAGAGTTTGCGCTTCCGCCACTGCAGGTCACGCCCACATAACCGATGCCCGACGTGGCGCAAACAGACCGGGCGTTTTACGGGGTCGGACACAAAGCGGCGGGCAGTGCAGCGAGCTGCGTAACTATCCGTCCCTGAGCGCCTGTGCCATCACGTCGATCGTGTGTCTGATGTCGTCCATCGTGTTGTAGGCATGCACCGCGAAGCGCAACTGTCCGCGCCGGATCGTGTGTATCACCTGTGCGTCCTCCAGGCGCTTCGACAGGGGCGCGATCGTCGGATCGGTCGAAAACCCGTGACCGCCTGCGTCAAGTGCGCCGGCGGTAACGATGTGGGATTGCTGCGGACCGCTTGCGGGCACCGCCGGTGAGAGGCCGAGCGCCGCGATGCCTTCATTCAGCGCGGTGGAGAGTTCGAGTACACGGCTTTCAATCTCCTCACTCCCGAGTTCGAGCAGGAGGTCAAGGGAGACGTCGGCGGCATAGGCGCCGGCAAGATTGTAGCTGCCGACCTCGAAGCGCCGGCTGTCGGACTGATAGGCATAGTCGAGCCCGCCCATCACGGAGTGGTCATCGGTGGTCATCGCCACCGCCGGGCGCGACAGATAGGCCGGCTCCAGCCGGTCGATCCAGTTCGGCGAGACATAAAGGAACCCGTAACCATAAAGCCCAAGCAATCCCTTCGACGTGGAGGTCGCGAATCCGTCAACCGGCAGGTCGGACAGATCGTGCGCCAGGACACCGGCGGACTGGACCCCGTCGACGAGCAGAAACACATCCCTCTTCCGGCAGACGTCGCCAAGCTTGACGAGGTCGGTGCGGTGACCCGGGGCGAATGTGACCGATGCACAGGTGACAATCCGCGTACGATCGTCGATCGCGTCGATCATCGCGTCGATGTCGAGCGAGCCGTCGGGCATGTGGCCGACGAGCCGGATTTCGTTGCCCCGCCGCTTCAGCCGCAGCCAGGGATAGATGTTGTTGGGATGCTCGGCGTTGACACAAACAACGACGTTGTCGCCACTGGCCATGGGCAGCGCCCAGGCGATCGTGTTGACACCATCGGACACGTTGCGGACCGCTGCGACGGTCGGGGCGTCGACATTCATCAGCCGCGCAAATTTCCGGCGTGAGCTGACCACCATCAACTCATGATCCGCCCGGTTGGCCGAGGCCTCGGCCAAGTGGTCCATAAACCGATCGACGGCAGCCCTGACATCGTCATGCAGGATCATCTTGTCGCACACCGACAGATAGGTCTTTCGCTTGAGCGCCGGGAAGCCCTGCCGAAAGCGTTCGAAAGGTCCGGTTTCGATCCGGGCCGGTGCGGCGTCACTTGTCATTGCGTTTCAATATCCCTTGACGACTGGTTGAACGTCGGAGCGACGCTTTGAGGTATCGCTCAGTGCAGAACCTGACTGAGGAACAGTTTGGTTCGTTCGTTCTCAGGTGCTGAGAAGAAGCGCCCGGGCTCCGCCGCTTCGACGACTTCTCCCCCGTCCATGAAAACGACCAGGTCGGCGACCTCGCGCGCAAATCCCATCTCGTGGGTGACGCAAATCATGGTCATGCCTTCTTTCGCCAGTTCGATCATGACATCCAGCACTTCATGGATCATCTCCGGATCGAGCGCCGAGGTCGGTTCGTCGAACAACATGATCTTCGGTTTCAGCATCAGCGCCCGGGCGATGGCGACCCGCTGTTGCTGGCCGCCCGAAAGCTGGCCCGGATACTTCCAGGCCTGTTCGGGGATCTTCACACGCTTGAGCAGCTCCATCGCGGCGGCTTCGGCCTCGTCCTTGCCGGTCTGCTGGACCAGCACCGGTCCGAGTGTCAGATTGTCCATGACGGTCAGGTGGGGAAACAGGTTGAAATTCTGGAACACCATGCCGACCTGGCGGCGGATCGCCTCGATCTTGCGAAGATCGGGAACCAGTTCCACGCCGTCGACGACAATGTCGCCCTCCTGATGCTCCTCAAGCCGGTTGATGCAGCGGATCATGGTCGATTTGCCGGAGCCGGACGGGCCGCAGACGACGACCTTCTCGCCACGGCCGACCGCCAGATTGACATCGCGGAGCGCATGAAACTCGCCGTACCATTTGTTCACGTCACGCAGTTTAACGATGGCCTCGCCGGCACCGTGCATCGCCGTGTCGGCGCAGGTGTGTTCGATCTCCGTCACAGGTTCCGTCCCTTCTTCAGATCACCTTCGATATATTCCGAGTATTTCGACATGGAGAAGCAGAACACGAAATAGAGCACGAAGATAAATGTGTAGGCTTCCAGCGCGAACAGGACCCAAAGCGGGTCCTCAAGCGCGGTGGCCGTTGCGCCCAGGACATCGAACAGGCCGATGATCGACACGAAAGTCGTGTTCTTGAACGCGCGGATGATGTCGTTCATCAGAGCCGGCAAGACGATCCGCAGCGCCTGTGGCAGGATGATGCGGCTGGTCTTCTGCCAGTAACTGAGCCCGATCGTATCGGCCGCCTCGTATTGGCCGCGGGGGATCGCCTGAAGGCCGCCGCGCACGATCTCCGCCGCATAGGCGGCAAAGAACAGGATCATGCCGATCTGCGCCCGCAGGAACTTGTCGATGGTCAGGCCCTCCGGCATGAACAGCGGGAACATCAGCGACGCCATGAACAGCACCGTAATCAGCGGAACGCCGCGCACGATTTCGATGAAGCCGACGCAGATGGCCTTGATTGCCGGAAGCCGCGAGCGGCGCCCCAGTGCCAGGAAGATTGCCAGCGGCATGCCGCCGACAACCGTGCCGACGAACATGAGAAGGGTCAGCGGCAGTCCGCCCCATTGATGGGTTCCGGTCGGTGTCAGCCCGCACACGCCGCCGAGCAGCAGAACGAGAACCGCGGCGGTAACGCCGAGCCAAACGACGAAAAGCCAGTAGGACCAGAATCGTCTGAAAGCCGAGAGGATCGCCATTCCCACGATCAGGACGATGGCCAGGACACCGCGCCAATGCTCCTCATAGGGGAACGTGCCGAAGAGCATCACCCGGTGCTTTTCAGCAATCACGGCCCAGCAGGCGCCCGCCGCGTCCCGGCACGCCTGCGGATCGTCGGTACGCCAGACCGCGTCGATGAACGCCCAGGCAAGAAAATCGGGAATGGTCACGAACAGCGCCCACAGCGCCAGGCCCGTAAGCACGGTGTTGTAGATGCTGCTGAACAGATTCTTCCGCAACCACAGGAGAACACCCGTTTCAAGCGCCGGCGGCGCGCGCCTTGGCGTCGATTTCGGTGTCGCGAAGGATATGGCCGTGCTCATCCCCTCACCGCTCCTTGATCTGGACGGCGCGGTTGTAGAGATTGACGACCGCGGCGATGGCAAAGGCGATGGACAGGTAGATCGCCATCATCATGCCGATCGCCTCGACCGTGTGGCCGCTCAGCGTGATGATCGTATTGTTGACGTTGAAGAGTTCCGGATAGCCGATGGCGACCCCAAGCGAGCTGTTCTTGACCAGGCTGACATATTGCGAGCCGGCCGGCGGCACCATGACCCGGAGCGCCTGAGGCAAAATGACCTTTCGATACGTATCGCCAGGCGCCAGGTTGATGGCGCGCGCGGCTTCGATCTGGCCCTTGCCGACAGACTGAATCCCCGAGCGGACAATCTCCGCAATGAAGGCCGCGATATAGAGAGACAGCCCCAGGAGAAGCGCCAGAAACTCCGGCGACATCGTCACACCGCCAACGAAGTTGAACCCTTTCAATTCGGGAACGGAGACTTCGGTCGGGGCGCCGGACAGTGTCCAGGCGAGCAGTGGCGCGGCAACGATGAGTGCGATGTTCAGCCAGAAGACCCGGACGCGCCGTCCGGTCGCGCGCCGCCGTGCATCCGCCCATCGCGACAGCAGGACGGCCGCGACACAGGCTGTGAGGAAGGCAAGCAGCATCCACAGATATGCCGGATCGTCCGCCGGCCAGGGAACGATGAAGCCGCGATTTGTCAAAAACGCGGTGTCCAGCAGGTTCAGCGCCTGTTTGGGCGGCGGCAGTCGGGTAATGATCGTGTACCAGAAGATGATCTGCACCAGTTGCGGCGTGTTCCGGAACACCTCGACATAGGTGGATGAAAGTCTGGAAATCAGAATATTCGACGACAGTCGCGCGATGCCGAGCACGACGCCCAGGACTGTCGCGAAAACAATGCCGAGGAGCGACACCTTAAGCGTATTGAGAACCGCCGTCCCATAGGCACGAAGAAAACTGTCGGTGGATTTGAAGGTGATCAGTCCCTCGCCGATATCGAAGCCGGCCTCCTGGAACAGGAAGCCGAAGCCCGTCGCAATGCCGCGCTTTTCCATCGCGTCCTGCGCGTTGGATACCATGAACACGGCGAGGCCCAGGATCGAGCCGACGACGGCGACCTGGTAGACCAGATTGCGGAAGCCGACATTGTGCCAGATCTCAGCGGGCCCGAATGACGGGCGCTTGGGCTTTGTCGCGTCGTTGGACATTGTGTTCAGCGTTTCAGCCATGATGGTGCGTTCGGCCGCTTATCCGGCGATTGTGTGCGGGAAAACGACGGCCGCACGCGCCCGACGCGCGGGCGGCCTGTCGCGTCTTACTTGAAGGGCGGCGAATAGAGCAGGCCGCCATCCGTCCACAGCGCATTGATGCCGCGCGAAAGCTTCAGCGGCGAGCCGTCGCCCACATTGCGGTCGAACACCTCGCCATAATTGCCGACCTGCTTGATGATGCGATAGGCCCATTCGTTGTCGAGGCCGAGGGTCTCGCCCAAATCGCCGGCAGCACCGAGCAGCCGGGTTGTTTCCGCGTCATCGGAGCTTTTCATAGCTTCGACATTGGCGGACGTTACGCCCAGTTCTTCCGCCGTCATCATGGCGTATATGGACCACGCCACGATGTCGCGCCATTGGGCATCGCCCTGGCGGACCGCCGGGCCCATCGGGTCCTTGCCGTAAACCCCGTCCAGAATGATGTAATCGGCCGGGTTGGAGGCCACGGTGGCGCGGGCCGAGCTCAGGCCCGAGGTCGACTGCACATGCACGTCGCAGCGGCCGCCGAAGAACGCGGTGTTGAGTTCCTTTTTGCTCTCGATGACCACCGGTGTGTAATCGAGGCCGTTGGCCTTGAAGACGTCGGCGGTCACCTTTTCCGAGGTCGATCCCGGCAGAACGCAAACGGTGGCGCCGCCCAGATCCTCGACGGACTGAACGCCGGTATCCTTGTGCACCATGAAGCCCTGTCCGTCGTAGAAGATCGGGGCAACGAAATCGATGCCGAGCTTGGCGTCGCGGCTGAGTGTCCAGGTGACGTTGCGGGTCAGGACGTCGATTTCGCCGGTCTGAAGGGCGGTGAACCGTGTCTGCGACGTCGTTTTCACGAACTGCACCTTGCTTGCGTCGCCGAGGACGGCCGCGGCGATCGCCCTGCACGTATCGACGTCCATACCGGCCCATTCGCCCTTGCTGTCGAGTGCCGAGAACCCCGCGCGGTTTCCGTTGACGCCGCAGATCACGGCGCCCCGCTCCTTGACGGCGTCGACCGTCGGTCCGGCGATGGCGCTGTCGGCTCCGCTCGCCGCGATCAAGGCGATCGCTGCAATCGCTGTCGCTGTTTTTTTCATGACTTTCACTCTCCCTTTTGTGTCGTGAGCAA
Source organism: Hoeflea sp. (assembly GCF_984452065.1). Classification (NCBI taxonomy): domain Bacteria; kingdom Pseudomonadati; phylum Pseudomonadota; class Alphaproteobacteria; order Hyphomicrobiales; family Rhizobiaceae; genus Hoeflea; species Hoeflea sp. The sequence continues at coordinate 6,080 of NZ_CFHWAF010000037.1, forward strand.
TCACGCATTCGTCCTTGGAACGGCGGTTGGGGCGTAGTCGCTGCGGCTTTGGAACAGGCGCGTGCGCACTTCGAGACCCTTGTGCAGATGATCGCACATCAGTTTCTGCGCCTGCTCGCCGTCGCCTGCTTCGATCGCTTCGAGAATTTCCAGATGCTCGCGAACGGATTCGAAGACGCGATCGGGCTGATGGTGGCGCGGCATGCCAAGGGCGATGCGAAAGCGCAGGCGGATCGGCCGGTAGATCTCCAGGAGATTGCGGTTCCCGGCACAACGGAAGACTTCCAGGTGAAACTCGGCGCCATGATCGTAGACCTCGGCAACGCTTGCCCGCGACGGGTCGGCGATCACGTCCCGGAACCTCTGGCCGTAATCCGACAGTTTCGGCGTCGGGCCGCGCTCGGCCGCCAGGAAAGCCGCCAGCCCCTCGATCGCGTAGCGGACCTGGTAGATCTCCTGGACATCGCGCAGCGTCAACGGGCGCACGAAGGTGCCGCGTGTCGGATGTGCTTCCAGGACGCCCTCGCGCGCCAGATCCTTGATCGCCTCACGCACCGGCGTCCGGCCGATCCCGAGGCTTTCAGACAGTTTACGCTCCGACAGGGGCACATCGCTCGCGAACGCACCGCTCAAGATGGCATCGAGGACGCCAGCGTAGGCTTTGTTCTTTTCCGAGTTCTCATCACTTGGCATGACACTGGTATACCAGCACCATACCAGAAGTTTGTCAATAGCCCTTTACGCTCGTCTGAACGCACGAGAAGTGTAAGCACCCTATCGAATAAGAGAGAGCCTTGCCGGACAAGTGCCCGGTGGCGGGCCCGCAGCACCCAGAAGGTCCGTTTCACCGGCGCTGTTGCGCCTTGCCTGTTCGTTCGGCGTCAATGGCTGTCTGCTGCCACGCTGCGGCGTCAACGCGCCCAGGGCGGCTGAGAATCGCCCCACGTCACCGATCGCTCAAGCGCATGGCCGATACGCAGCAGCGTCGTCTCGTCGAAGCGCTTGCCGACCAGCTGCACCGACAAGGGCAATCCGTCAACGGCTGCGCCGGCAGGCACGGCAAGCGCCGGATGTCCCGTCAAATTGAAGGGAGCGGTGATCGGATGCCTCTTGCGCCATGGGCCGTCATCGATCTGATCGAGCCTCGGCGGCGCGCTGACCGCGCCGGCGCACAGCATGGCGTCGAAGCCCGCGAGCGCATTGTCGGTCTCGGCGATCAGGAGCTTGCGCAGACGTTGCGCTCGAACGTAGTCGGCGGCCGTGACGAGAGCGCCGATGCTCAGGCGCTCGCGCGCGGTGCGCCCGTATTGGTCGGCACGCTGCTGCAAGTCCTGCTGATGAACCGAGAACCCCTCCGCCAGAATGATCGTCCATGTTGCCGCATCGTAGAGATCGCGGGGCGGCAACGTCACATCGTCAACTTGCGCGCCCAGCTCCGAAAGGACAAAAGCAGCCCGCTCGACCGCTTCCTGCTGCTCGTCGTCGATGGCCGACTCGGCATTATAGGCACGCGCCGCACCGATCCGCATGCCGGCAACCGGCGCTTCAAGGGCGGACAGGTCGTCGACGCACCCGGCCGCCGCGAAACCGGCATCGCGGCTGTCATGCTCAGCCAGCGCGGCAAGCGCCAACGCACTATCGGCGACCGTGCGCGTCAACGTGCCGACATGATCGAGACTGAAGCTCAAAGGTATGACGCCGCGCCGGCTGACACAGCCATAGGTGGGCTTCAGCCCGACGATGCCCGTGCACGCGGCGGGAAAGCGCACCGAGCCGCCCGTATCGGTGCCGATCGCAAGGCCCACCATGCCGGCGGCCACGGCCACAGCCGAGCCGGAGCTCGATCCGCCGCACGAATGATCCGCATCCCACGGATTGCGTGCATTGGGCCAGGGCAACGCGTCGCCAGGTCCGCCGCGCGCGAATTCATGCAGCGACGTCTTGCCGATCAGCACCATGCCGGCGTTTTCGAGCCGCGTGGTCACATCGGCATTGGCGCCCGCGATATTGTCGCGGAGCAATCGTGAATGCGCGGTGGTCGCAACACCGGCCACATCGATAATGTCCTTGAGTGCGTACGGGATTCCGTGCAGCGGACCACGGCGCTCACCTCTGGCCAGTTCCGCCTCGGCATTGCGCGCCGCGGCCAGAGCGCGTTCGGGCAGCAGGGTTATAAAGGCGTGAAGCCGGGGGTCGAGCGCCTCGGCACGCGCCAGTGCCGCTTGGGTGAGTTCAACCGGCGACAGCGACCCCGTCGCGATCGAGCGCGATGCCTCGGCCAGCGTGGGAACGGCATCAGCCATCCTGGCCAGCCCCGTCGGCGTTGCAATCGTCAGTCGGCCAATACAGTCCCGCCGGCTCATCATCGTAACCCATCGGCACGTCGAGACGCGCTGCAAGCGCGCGATAGCCCGCATACGCCTGCACCATCAGGTCGAGGCGCTCGGTCGGCAGGGCCAATCCCGCCCGCTGAAACCCGGCCACAAAGCCACGCTTATGCTCGCGCTCCATTTCATGCCTCTTTCTTTTCAAGTCCACGCAATGGCGGCGCCATACGGTGCCAGTCCATATCGCGCTGATATGCGTCGGCCGCCTGCAACAGGCGGGTTTCGGCAAACGGCCGCCCGGCGAGTTGCAGGCCGATCGGCAAGCCGTTGCCGTCGAAACCGCACGGGAAGCTGATCGCCGGCAGGCCCAGATAGCTGAACGCCCGCGTGTTGGCCGACAGCGACAGAAACCTGGCCACCACGCCGGGCTGCCCGCTTTCGACGTCGGTTTGCGCGCGCGTCGGAACGGCCTTGGCCATGGTGGGGGCGGCGATCAGGTCGACCTTGCCGAACACGTCGCCGGCAAAGGCACGCAACACCGCTCCGCGACGGCGTAGCGCCTCGACATAGTGGACCCCGGGAACCGCGTAAGCGGGATACATGCGCGCGCTGACGCTTGTCCCGTAGTCGCCGGGCCGGCTGCGCATCCAGGGCTTATGAAAGCTCGCCAGTTCGACCCGGCTGACGACCGCCGAGTAAGCGGCAACCGCATCCATCACCGGCAGATCGACCGGCCGCAGTTGCGCGCCGCGGCCTGAAAGAACCTTCATCGCTGTTTCGAACCCGTCCATGACCGGTGTATCGACATCGTCGAAAAAGCCGTTGCGCGGCACCCCGATGCGGCAATCCGACAGATCGCCCGAGGCTGCGCCGTCAAGCGCGGCCGCGTAGTCGTCCACCGGCTCGGCGCTGCTTGTCCTGTCGCGCGGATCATGACCGGAGATTGCCGTCATCACCGCGGCGCAGTCGCGCGCGCTGCGCGCCAGCGGTCCGATACAGTCGACCGAGAAGGCAAGCGGCATCGCCCCGAACCGGCTGACCCGGCCATAGGTGGGTTTGAGACCGGTCACCCCGCAGCACGATGCCGGAATGCGGATTGAACCGCCAGAGTCGGATCCCAGAGAAGCCAGCACCATGCCCGATGCGACGGCCGCGCCCGACCCGGACGACGAGCCGCCACTGATGAAGGCCGGATTCCAAGGATTGCAGCAATCGCCGAAATGGCGATTGTGTCCGGCCGGGCCTTGCGCGAATTCGGACATGTTCAGCCCGCCCAGCGTGATTGCGCCGGCCTCTTCGAGCCGACCGACCGCCGTCGCCAGGCCGTCGGGTCTTTCGTCCCGCCGGATCGCCGCACCGCAGGTGGACGGCCGACCGGCCAGATCGAACATGTCCTTGTGAGCCATCGGAATGCCGAGCAGCGGCGGCGGCGTCGCGTTCTGTCGCCTTTGCGCGTCGGCCCATCCGGCACGCGCCAACGCCGCCTCCCGGTCATGCCAGATGAAAGCGTTGACCGCTTCGTCGTCGCGCGCGATCCGGTCCAGACATCGGGTGGTCAGGCCGACCGCGTCGATGGCGCCCGTTGCAAGCATGCGGACCGCATCGGTGAGCGTCATTGCATCGCCCTTACTTGCCGGAAGCTGCCGGGTCACGTCCCGCCCTCCGCTCGGCAAACGCCTCGAGAACGTCAAGGAAGTCGGATGGCTCGCCCTCGAACGGCGCCGGCTCGAGAGCTTCGAACGCGGCGATTATCTTGGCGATGTCTTCCGCGAAAGCGAGCGCGACGGGGTCCGGCGGCACGATGCCGTGCCACGCACGAATGTAATCGACGATCGCTTGCCGATCGGTCTCCGGCCCCTTTCCACCCATCGTCACGTTCCCGTCTGCGAGGCGGCGGGCGAAGCCCCCGCCGCCGCGGACCACCCGGCTGCCTCGGCCGCGCCGCCCTGCTCGATTTCCTCGGCGAAATGGCAGGCAACCGACAGTCCGCCACCGCGATCCCGCAATTGCGGCACCTCTTGCGCGCATCTGGCGCGCGCAAATGGACATCGCGTTCTAAACGAGCAGCCCGATGGCGGGTTGACCGGGCTCGGCACATCACCTTCCAGGAGTTCGACGTTGTCGCGCCGCACCTGCTCGTCGGGAATGGCATTGGTGAGTGCGCGGGTATAAGGATGGGCGCGTCGCTTCCAGACCGCGCCCGCCAGCCCGATTTCCACGATGCGGCCCAGATACATCACCGCGATGCGATGAGCGACATAGCGCACCACTGAAAGGTCGTGCGAAATGAACAGAAACGCCACATTGAGGCGCTCTTGCAGGTCAAGAAGCAGGTTGAGCACCTGAGCCTGAACCGACACATCAAGCGCCGATACCGCTTCGTCGCAGACGAGCAGCCCGGGCTCCAGCGCCAGGGCCCGGGCGATACTTACCCTTTGCCGCTGCCCGCCTGACAGCTCGTGCGGGAAGCGGTCCAGGTGGTGGGACGTCAGCCCGACCTGCGCGGCGATTTCCTCGACACGGGCCCGCCGTTCCACGGTTGAGCCAATACGATGGACAAGCAGCGGTTCCGCAATGATCCGCCCGACCTTCAGCCTGGGATTAAGCGAACCGCTTGGGTCCTGAAACACCATCTGTACAGCCCGCGCCCTGGCCAGCCGGTCCGCCCGGCCGCCGCCGAAGCCCTGCCCGCCAAGCATGACTGAACCCTGGCTTGGACGGTTGATACCCACAATGCAGCGTGCAAGCGTCGATTTTCCACAGCCTGACTCACCGACAAGACCCAGCGTCTCGCCGCTGTCGACATGCAGGGTGACACCATCCACGGCGCGCAGGGGTCCGTGCGGCGTGCGGTGATAGACCTTAAGGTCGGTTATCTCGACGACATGGCTCATCAGATCAGTTCAAACTGCCTGCAGGATAATAACACCGCAGCGCCCTGTCGCCGTTGAATGCCGTGCGCGGCGGAGGAGTTTGCCGGCAGTCGATTCGGGCATTGACGCAGCGCGGCTCGAACGGGCAGCCCGCCGGCCGCGCGTGCGGCGCCGGCACCGTCCCCTTTATGTCGGCCAGCCGATGGCCATCTTCGATAAAGCTGCCGTGCGGCCGGGCGGCGAGCAGTCCTGTCGTATAAGGATGACGGGGATTGTCGAGCACGGCATCGACCGGCCCCTCCTCCAGCACCGAGCCGGCATACATGACGACGATCCGATCGGCAATTTGACGCACCACGCCGAGATCATGGGTGATGAACAGCAGGCCAAGATTGGCGTCTTTCTGGAGCCGCTTCAGCAATTTCAGGATCTGCGCCTGTACGGTCACGTCCAGCGCGGTCGTCGGTTCGTCGGCGATCAGCAATGCGGGACTGCAAGCGATGGCGATGGCGATGACCACGCGCTGGCGCATGCCGCCCGAAAGCCGGTGCGGATAGTCGCTGAAACGCGCGGCCGCGTCGGGAAGCCGTACAAGTTCCAGCAGTTCCACAGCCCGGCGGGCGGCGTCGGCCCGGGTCATGCGGCGATGCGCCCTCAGCACCTCGACGACCTGCGCGCCAACGGTCATCACCGGGTTAAGCGCGGTCATCGGCTCCTGAAAGATCATCGCCATGCGCTCGCCGCGCAGTTTGCGCAGGTCGACGTCCGGCATCTGCACGAGATCGACACCGTCAAGCTCGATACCGCCCTCGCTGATGTGCAGATTTTGCGCCATCAGGCCCATCACCGCAAGCGCGGTGAGTGACTTGCCGCATCCCGATTCACCGACCAGGCCGACGGTCTCGCCGCGCTGCACGGAGAAACCGACCTGTTTCATCAGCGACACGCCTTTCCCGTACTGAACCGCAAGATCACGCACTTTGAGCAGCGGGGCATCTGTCACGAGACCAGCCATCAACGCTCCTTCAGACGCGGATTGAGCACGTCGTTTAGCGCATCGCCAACCAGATTGAGCGACAGCACGGTCGCCACCAGCGCCACGGCCGGAATAGCTGTCATGTACCAGGCCGTGCGCAGGGCAGCCCGGCCATTGCCCAGTATGGTACCCCAGCTCATCACATTTGGATCGCCCAGTCCCAAAAAGGACAGGCTGGCCTCCACGATGATCGCGGTCGCCACGAGCACCGAAGAGGCGACGATGATCGGCGCCATGCAGTTCGGCAGGATCTGTCCGAAGATAATGCGCATGTCGGACATGCCGATAATCTTGCATGACTGCACGAAATCATAGGTGCGCAGCCGCAAGAACTCCGCTCTGACCAGCCTGGCGATCATCGGCCAGGACACGATGGCGATGGCAAAGATGATGGTCGACAGCGATGGCCCGAGAATGCCGACAATGGCGATGGCCGACAGAAAGGACGGAATCGTTTGCATCGCATCGGTCAGCCGCATCAAAACGTCGTCGAGCCAACCGCCATAGTAGCCGCTCAGACCGCCGACGACAGTGCCGATCACAACCGACACCGCCGCAGCGGCGATACCAACCGCAAGGGACACGCGAGCGCCGTGGAAAAGCCCGGCCGCCAGGTCGCGTCCAAGCGAATCGGTGCCCAGCGGAAAGGACGGGTCCTGACCGGGCCACAGTCTCGGTGGCCCGGCCAGGGTCCATGGACCTGAGGAGTAGAACCAATCGGCGAAGACCGCCATCGCGACGGCCAGCATGATCAGAGTCAGCCCGACCAGTCCGCTCGGGTGACGGACAAGACGCCACAGCAGGAACTGGCCGCCGAACATCACGCCAGCTCCACGCGCGGATCCAGCGCCATGTAGAGGATATCTATGACGAAATTGACGACCACGACGCTCAGCGAACTGATGAAGACAACGCCGAGCAGCAGGTTGGTGTCACGTTCAAACACGGCGTCGAAGGCAGTCCGGCCCATGCCGGGCAGGCCGAAGATGGTCTCGATCAGCACCGCTCCGCCAACCAGGGAACTGACCTGAAGGCCAGCCATCGTGACCAGCGGCAGCATGGCGTTGCGCAATGCGTGGACATAAATGACCCGGCGCTCGCTCAAGCCCTTGGCACGGGCGGTACGCACGTAGTCAAGCGTCAGCACTTCGAGCATCGCGGCTCGACCGATGCGCCCGTAGATCGCGATGAAAAAAGTACAAAGAGCCAGAACCGGCATCGTCAAATGCGTGACGACATCCCAGACATACCGCAATCCCGTATAGTCAGCGCCGACGGTCGAAAAACCGGCGATGGGCATCATTCCCAAAAAAACCGAGAAGACGAGAATGAATCCGATGGCGATGATGAATGTCGGCGTCGCATAGAACAAAAGCATCAGCAGCGAGATGGACAAATCCAGGGGATTTCCGGCGTTTCGCGCCGCGACGACGCCCAATACGGTACCCACGGTCATGGAAATGAGCACCGACGAGGCAACCAGCAGCGCGGTGACCGGCCAACGGGCGAGAATGATGTCCAGCACCGGCGCGGCATTCAACGGAGAATAGCCGAAATCCAGCGTCGCGAGGCTATACATGTACCGCAACAACTGCAGCCATATGGGCTGGTCAAGCCCGTAACGCGCGCGCAGGGCCGCCATCTGATCGGCGGTCATATCGGCGTTGCCGGCGAGCACATCAACAAGGTCGCCAGGCGCCATCTTGACCAGAACGAAGCTGCCGACGACGACCAGCAGCATTACCAAAAACGCCTGGCTCAGCCGCCGCAACACGTATCGAGGCAGAGGACCCAGAAGGAAACGCAGGCCCGGCAAGGCACTGCGTTCCCGTGCTGCGGCGGCTGTCGTCAAGTCACTCATGCATTCTCGTCAAGCCAACAATGGGCGAGATTGCCCAGCGAACCCAGCGCATCGACCGTATGGTCCTTGACCTTACGATGAGCGATCGTGGCGCGGGTTGTCGAGACGATGGGCAGGGTCGGAAGCTCCGTCATGGCGATTTTCTGGAACTCGTGGAACTGCTGCTGGCGGGTCGCCAAATCGAGTTCGACCTGGGAAGCCTCCAACAGGGCGTCAACTTTCGGATTTGAATAGCTTGATCCGTTTGAGAACGCCACACCCGGCTTGAAGTTCTTGGACCAGTAGAAGCGTTGAACACCGATTGTCGGGTCGGCGCCCATAGCGGCCGTATAAAGAGACAGATCAAAATCACGATCAGTCCACACCCGTTTGATGAACACGGCATAGTCCTGCGTGCGGATCTTCAGATCGATTCCGATCTGCCGCATCTGCTCGCGCATATACTCGGCCGCGATCACCGACTCGTTGCCATAGGGCGTCGGGTCAATGGTCAATTCGAAACGCACGCCGTTGGCGCCACGCGGGTGCCCGGCCTCGTCAAGCAGGGCCTCCGCCTTGCCTGGATTGAATTCATAGCCCGGAACACCGTCGGTATTGTAGAACGACACCTGCTCGTGATGCAGCGGTGTCGCGCCGGGTTCGCCGAAGCCGTGCCATACATTCTTGACGATCCAGGCCCGATCAACGGCGTGCGCAATGGCTTGGCGCACGCGCGCATCCTGAAGGAGCGGGCGTTCGAGATTGAAGTCCATCTGCTGTTGGCTGACCGACGTTTCATAACCCTTCAGGTCGATCGCGAATTCAGGTTTTTCGGCGAGACGCAGGGTGTCGAGCGCCGGCAGGAAATTGAGGAAGACGACGTCGGCCTGCCCCGCTTCCAGCATGGCGGTGCGCGTCGAGGGATCGGAGATGTACTGCACGATAATCCGGTCGAGATAGGGCAGATCACCGTCCCAATAGTCCGGATTTCGCTCCAGGACGACGCTGACGCCGCGCTCGTGGCTGACAAACTTAAACGCGCCGGTACCGACCGGATCGATATTGTGCGGGTTTTCCATGATATCCGTGCCCGCATAGAGATGACTTGGCAGGATCGGCGATTCACGCCCGTCAAGCGCCTTCATAATCGCCGGTGCCGGCCGCTTCAAAACAAAGACCGCCGTCAGATCATCGGGCGTCTCGACGTCGAGCAGATCGGCAAAAAGCGTGCGCCCGCGCCCGTGGTGCACCTTGATGACCTCCATGAAGGTGAATGCCACGTCACGCGCGGTGAACGGCTGCCCGTCATGCCATTTGACATTGGGCCGCAGGTTGAAAGTCACGCGCAGGCCATCCTCGGATATGTTCCAGCTTGTCGCCAGAGCCGGTTTGCCCTGCATTCCAAAGTCATAGCCGAGCAGACCGTCGAACATCTTGGGCGACAGGAATGCCTCGGGTCCGGAGGTCGTGATCGCCGAGTTCATAAAGGTCGTACCCGGCCAGGCCACAGTGGTGAGCGTGCCGCCATGTTTCGCACTGCTGCCAAGCGCGCGGCCCGATGGCCACATGACAAACGGCATGGCTGCGCCCGCCGTCATGCCTTTGATCACCGACCTGCGGTTCAATTGAATACTCGGTTTGGTCATTGCTTTGCCTCCCTTCATAATCGTTTCCCCACCTGTTTTTTTACCCGCCATCGCGGGAGCCTGGGGGTTGCAAGCCTGCGGAGTCCACTTCGTCCGTCAGACCCTGGTGCCGTACACATATGCGGCTCGCCGGTCCCTTTCGCCTCCGACAAGAACGCCGCTCGATGTGATCAACCGCCATTTATCCAGCGTAATTTTTGTCTGACAAAAATTTCATTAAACGCTGATGTCGTCAAGAGCGTTGGCAGTGAAACTCGCCATTTGGGTATGTATTTCGATGAAAAACTCCAAAATCCGATAGATTTTCTACCAGCTCAGCGCGTTAGACTTTATCCTCCATGATATTTCTGTCTGTCAAAAATGCACTTATTGCGATCGAAAACACCACAGCATGCGCGATGGTCTTAATCATGACGGCCCTTCGCCGCCCTTTGTCGCGGCATCAGCTCAACCATCAGCCTGGCGACGGCGACAAGGCGGCGATCGGAAAAGCGCGGCCCGGTCAGCGTCAGGCCGACCGGCAATTTGCCCGGGCCGACAAAGCCGGGCAGATTGATGCAAGGCATATGAAGCAGGGTCCAGATCCGATTGAACGTCGCGGCGCCGGTATCGTCCAATCCCTGTGGAGCGACGCCGGCCGTGCTTGGCGTAAGAACGGCGGCAAAACGCGACGCCAATTCGTCAAAGCGCGTCCGGCATCGAGCGGCGAGATCCCATGCCTGCAACAAATCTGCGCGTGTAAACCCGGTCTCGTTGTGCAAGATCTGGCGCAGTTCCGGATAAAGACCGTCGCCAAAACGCACATGCTCGGCGAGAAAAGCACTGCGCATCTCGCTTTGCATGATTGTCTTATGGGCCCCGGTCAGCCGATCGAATGGCTCGGCGAGATCCAGATCGAAAATCCTTGCCCCCGCCGAGCGCAAAAGCTCAGCACATTGCGCCAGTGCATCCCGGGTCTCCGGAAGCGCCTGGTCCCAGACCGGCGAGCGGCAGACAGCGATCGACGCCCCGTCAAGGGTGTCGAGAGACGGGCATTCGTCATCGTGCAGCTGGAAAACATCGCAGAGCAATTCGAGGTCATCGACGCTGCGGGCATACCAGCCCAACGTGTCCATGCTCGCCGAGCAGACCTTGAAGCCTTCATGGGGGACGGCGTTCCATGTCGGCTTCATGGCATAGACGCCGCAATAGGATGCCGGGCGGATGACCGAACCACCGGTCTGCGTGCCGAGAGCAAGCGGGACATGACAGTCGGCAACCGCGGCAGCAGAACCACTCGAAGACCCGCCCGGGGTGCGACTTGTGTCATGCGGATTTCGGGTCCTGGCGCGGCGGCCGTTGACGGCGAACTCGACAGTATCGTTCTTGCCGGCGATGACGGCGCCGGCGGCGCGCAGGATAGAGACGCTCGCCGCGTCGAACTTTGGAGAGAAACCCTCGAAATGCGGCGAGTTAAAGCTTGTGGGCATATCCTGCGTGAAAATCACGTCCTTGATGCCGATCGGCACGCCGTGCAACGGACCGCGTTCGGCCTGCGCATCACGCGCGCGCGCCTGGTCAATGACAAGATCCCGGTCAATGTAAGTCCAGGCCCTTATCTCGGGATCGCGCCGCTCGATGTGGTCGAGACAAGCCTTTGCCAGCGCTTCAGCCGTCAAGCGTCCGTCCTTGATCGCCCGCACCGCCTCGCACGCGGTCAATCGCTCCGGCCGCGACCCGATCGGGTTAGCGCCGAGCGCGTGGCTCGCCGGCACGCTCACCTTGCCGTCGCCTGCTGAACGCCCATCATTCACCCTCCATGCCAAGCTGCTCGTCGTGGCTCTCCCAGGCCGCACAGATCGCCGCGCCCGTTGCACCGGCGACGCCATCTCGAGAAGGAAACAATTCCAGCAGCCGGTCGAGCGCAGCGATGCGACTGGGCTGGCCGATCACCCAGGGTGACAAGGACAATGACAGAATCCGTCCACCCATCTCACGCGCCTCGGCGTCCAGACAATCGAAGGCCGCGGCAATCTGCGAGGCGTAGTCGTCGATGCTTTGGTTGTGCAGAAAGAGGATCTTGCGGTCCGAAAGGTCGTAGGACAACGGCAGTTGCATCAACGCGCCCTTCCCGGTGTCGAACCGATAGGGCATGTCATCGTTGACCCAGTCGGCGATGTAACGGGCGCCGGCGCCGGCAACCAGTTCGGGTGTGAAAGAGGACTGGGAATGCGCCGGCGAATGCCACCCGATGACCGGCCGGCCGCTCAATTGCCGCAGCGTGGTGAAAGCCTCGTCGACCTGGGCACGCTCTTCTTCCCTGGACAGCAGGCCGTGATGCAGCCGGCCCATGTCGACACCGTTGGCGGCGATCTCCCAGTCCCGCTTGAGTATCTCCTCAAGCAGATACGGATAGCGTTCCGCCACTTTGCTGTTCATTGCGACGGTCGCGCGCAGACCATGTCGGTCAAGCACGCGCATCAACCTGAAGATTCCCACTCGGTTGCCGTAGTCGCGCGTTGAGTAGTCCCAAACGCTCGGATAGAAACGGTCCATGCCGCCGAGCGGAACGAATGGCTCCTTGGGCATGTCCATTGGAAAATGCTCGCAATGGATGGTGATCCAGATCAGCAAACGTTTGCCGCCCGGCCACGCAACGGCCGGTGCCGTCGCCAGATAGCGATGTCCGTAGCGGTCATGATCGGGGCCCGGACGCCGTTTGGGATAGACGAGATAGTCGGCGGGAATGCTCATGAGGGCGGCCCTTCGGTGGATGCGCGATTGAACGGTTTCATCCACTCGACAAACGCATCGTAGTGGTTCTGCTCGAACCAGGCGGCGATTTCGCGTCCGGTCGCAAGCCACACGCCGTCATGGCCGGTGATGTAGCCGAGGATCTCGTCGAGCACGGCAATACGGTGCGGCTGGCCGATCAGATAGGGATGCAGCGGAACGCACATGACGGTGCCGCTCTGCGCCCCCTCCTCGTAGAGCTGGTCGAAATGCGCCTTAGCGATGTCGAGGTAAGCCGATGGCGAGATGTGCTTGAAAGACAGGACCGGCACATCGTTGACTTCCATCATGTAGGGCACGCTGACCAACCGCTTGCCGGACCGCACCTTGACCGGCATGGGCTGATCGTCGTGAAAAAGATCGAGCGTGTATTTGATGCCCTCTTCGGCCAGAACATCTTGCGTGGTCTCGCCGTTCGAGATTGCCGGCGAAAGCCAGCCATCGAGGTCCTGGCCGCTGTAGCGCTTGATCGTCTCACGGCTGTCGCGAATGACTTCCCGCTGCTGATCCTCGCTCATATTGTAGAGATATCGTGTGTTGTAGATGCCGTGGCTGAACAGTTCCCAGTCCAGTTCACAGCATCGTTCGATAATCTCCGGAAAGTGGTCGCAGACCGCAACATTCAATGAAACACTGCCGCGCACCCCGTGCCGCGCCATCACGTCGGCCATGCGGTGAAAGCCGACCCGGTTGCCATAGTCGCGCATGGAATAGTTGATGATATCGGGCTCGGGGCGATACCAGACCGAGCGGGCCGGGCTCTCAGGCGGCGCGTATTCATAGAACTCGATGTTCGGCGCGACCCAGAACGCGATGCGGGCGCCGTTCGGCCACACGATCCTGGGGCGGTGGTGATAGGGAGCATAGTCGTAGCTGAACGGTTCACTGAGCATTGGCTTCCACCGGTTTGTTGCCCCGCATGGAGGTGAGACTGTCGAGAACCACGGCGGCGGGCAGCACATCGCCATATTTGACTGCGATGTCGTAAAGCGCCGCGTAGTGAGGGCTTTCTTCGCGATCAGCCACGCATTCTTCCGGCACGATCACGCGATACCCGTATGACATCGCGTCAACGATGCTGGCTCGAACGCATCCGGACGTAGCGCCCCCGGTCACGATGACCGTATCGACGCGGTTGAAAACGAGAAACGACGGCAGATGCGTCTCGAAAAAGGCCGACGCCATGCGTTTGTGCAGTATGAGATCGCGATCGCGATCGACCTCGAGGCGGGCGTCGATCTCGGCCTGCGGGGATTGGTGGCCGACATTTTGAAGCGCCATCGGCGCATTGCTTCGGGTCCCCCAGCGACCGCAATCCCTGCCATTCGGCAGATAAGCCACATAGGTCCAGACCACGGGCATGTCCAGATCGCGCACGGCCCGGGCAATCGCGTTGACGCGTTCAAACTGGTTGCCATCGCCTTCGTAGGCGGTGGCGAAGGTCTCCGTATCGGTATACCGCCGCTGCAGATCGACATTCAGCAGACAAACACGCGATCCGAAACCGAACGCCGGCAGCGCCGGATTCGCCTTCCATCCCTCGTAGATGGCCCTGGCCGTCAGATCGACGCGCTTCATGACTCCGGACTCCCGCGCTTTTCGGCAATGGCTTCGCGCGTATCCGACGGCATCAGCCGCATCGCCGCACCGTGTGTCAGATCGATGTCGAGCAATTCACCTTCCGGTGGAAGGTCGGGCCGATCGCACGAAAGGTGAACCTCGAAAAGGCCGCCTTCCGGTCTCGAAGACAATGCATCGCCGGCGACGATGTCGACCCAGCCGTTCGACACGCCGACGCGGATATCATGCCGGTCCGTCGGCCCCGCGGCCGTTCGCTTGCCGCCCATGGCAACCAACCCGTCCAAGACCCTGGCGGGCTCGGCGCTCGCCACCTTGACACCGGCGACGCCATTGACCCCATTGGCGTGTGTTGACGGTCCCGGAACGCGATGTCGGACGCCCTGGCGATTGGAGACCAGGAAAGGAAGCGCGACGTCGCCCTCGGTGCCGCGGCCGGCCATCAACAGATCGAGCGCCCATTTGTGGCCTCCGGCGACCGTGTTGGCCACCTCGACCGGACCGGCGACCGGGATGCCGGCGGCCTTGAGCCTCCGGCCGGTCGCGCACGCATCGTCGACCAGAAAGGAGTAGTCCGCCCAGCCCTCGCCCGCGGCAAGAACCGGTCCCAGCCGGTGTGCCGCCCTGGCCTCATCGCTTGAAAAGGCGGTCAGCAGAATATAGGCGCCATCGTTGAAGGACACGAAGCGGAACCTGGTCGAACCATGACTGGTGTCGGCGCGTTCCAGCACGACAAAACCGAGCGTCTCGAAATCGGCAGCGACCTTGTCCAGATCCCGGACCAACAGAACCAAGTGATCAAATCTCATGCGCGCGCACCCGCAAATTCATCCGATAAGTCTTCAGGCGGCCGTACGGTCGGAGGGCGTTCAATGCGCAGCTCAGGAAGGCTGCCATCGAATCGTTCAATCTCCACCAGGCAGGATTGTGCCGCACATCCTTGACCAAGCTCGGACGTGCCGATGTCACGGGTGAGCACGTTTGGGTTGCTGTTGCGGTCAGCCTTACCGTCGGGGTCGTAGGTCGCGCCGGTCGCCAGCAGCGCGACGCCACGCATCATCTCCGTTTCAAGTTCGGCGACCGCCAGACAGGCGCCGCGGCCGTTGAACAGGCGGACGACATCGCCATCCCCGATACCCCGCGCCAGCGCGTCATCACGATGCATTTTGACGATTTCGCGTCCATGGCGCTTGCCGGCACGGCTGTGCGCGCTCCAGTCCATCTGCCCGTGCAGTCGGCGTGCAGGCTGAGGGGTCAATAAATGGATCGGATGGCTATCGGCGGCCTTCGCGCCCAGCCATTCCTCCGGGTCCAGCCAGACCGGATGCCCCGGCTGCGCGCCGTCGGTGAATTCGACGACCTGTCGACTGAACAGTTCGATCTTGCCGGAGGGCGTGTTGAGCCGATGTCGTTCCGGATCCGCCCGGAAATCGGCGAACATGACATAGTCGTCGTCAGGGTCGGGGACACGGACGTAGCCGCGTTCCCGGAATTGCTCCAGCGGCGGCGCGGCGATCCCGCGGGCCGCCAGTCGGGCCGAGATCTCCTGCCACGCCTTCTCCAGCCATTGCTTCTCGCTCCGCCCTTCGGTGAAGGTCTGATGCGCGCCGAGACGCTCGGCAAGCGCGGCAAATATCTGATAGTCGTTGCGCGCCTGGCCCACCGGCTCCACCAGCTTGTGCATGGCCAGAATAAACGGATCGCGCGACGCCCCGCCGATATCGTCGCGTTCAAGTGCTGTTGTCGCGGGAAAGACGATATCGGCGTGCCGGGCCGTCGCCGTCCAGTAGCACTCGTTGACGATGACGGTTTCCGGCCTGCGGAATGCTTCACGCAGCCGGTTCAGATCCTGATGATGATGAAACGGATTGCCGCCGGCCCAATAGACAAGACGTATGTCGGGATAGGTCATGACACGCCCGTCATACCGAAACGTGCCGCCCGGCGTGAGGAGCATGTCGGCGACCCGGGCGACCGGGATGACAGAGCCGGTCGGATTGTCGCCGACGGGCAAACTGTAAAGCGGCGTGTCAAAGCGCGGATTGCCCATGCCGTTCGAGGAGCCATAACCAAAGGCAAAGCCGCCGCCGGGCAAGCCGATTTGGCCGAGCATAGCGGCGAGCGCGATCGCCGCCCAGTACGGTTGCTCGCCATGACGCGCGCGCTGAAGGCTCCAGTTGGCGGTAACCAGAACACGCTTGCCGATCAGGCCCAGCGCCAGATCCTCGATCGTCCCGGCCGGAACAGCGGTTATGCCGCTGGCCCATTGCGGTGTCTTCTCCACCCCGTCGGTCTTTCCCGAAAGGTAGTCGCACAATATGCCGGCGCCCGTGCAGTAGCGTTCCAAAAAAGCCCGGTCCGCCACCCCTTCCCGGTCAAGCACGCGCATCATCGCCAGCATCAGCGCGGTATCGGTATTGGGCCGTATGGGAATCCAGCGGCATGCATGATCGTCGCTGACATCCGCCTTGAGGGGCGAAATATTGACAAGCTGCGTACCGCCGGACAGCGCCGCCATGAACAGGTCGTAACGGTGTTCGCCCGATCCACCCGATTGGACTTCCCAGTTCTTGGCCGGAAGGCCGCCGAAGGCAAGCATCGCATCGCAGTGGTCACGGATCGAGCGGGCCGAAGTCAGATGGGAGCCGACTGCATTTCGCGCACCGACGACGCGCGGGAGAAAGGTCATCGCCGCGCCGTAGCTGTAGTTCGTGGCCTGATCGGTGAACCCGCCGATGGAATTGAAGAAGCGGCGTACCAAGGTACGCGCATGGTGCAAACGTCCGGCGCTCGACCAGCCATAGGACCCGGCGAAGAGGGCCTCGTTGCCGAACGTTTCCCGGACACGTCCGATTTCGCCGGCGGCAAGGTCCAGGGCGTGGTCCCATGTAACTTCGAAGAAGTCGTCCTTTCCGCGGCCACAACCGCCATCGCCCTCAAGCCAGCCGCTGCGCACGGCAGGCGCGGCCACCCGCAATGGTGAGTTGACCATTTCCGGCCAGACCGAATTCAACGGGCTTGGCCGCGGATCATGCTCGAACGGCAAGACAGCTTTGATTTGCCCGTCCACGACTTCGGCGCGGAACGCACCCCAATGCGAAGCCGAGCGTTGCATGGTCATCGCGGCTCAACCCGCGCCGATAAAAGGTTACCAATGTCGCGCAATTTCCAGGCTCCGGCTCGTTTGGTTAATTTTATGATATAATATCTGTATCGTCAATTGCGTATAAAAAATATAAATGTTATATCTTCGCGTGCATCTTGTCCCCGACACCACGCGGCGGGGCATGACAATTCTCGAACGGGTCAATCGATATGCAGCTTAATATCAGGCAAGTTGAAGCGTTCCGGGCTGTCATCACACTTGGCAGCATGACCAAGGCCGCTGAATTGCTTGGCATTTCCCAACCTGCGGTCAGCCGGCTGATGACGGACTTTCAGCAGACCGTCGGCTTCAAGCTGTTTCGCCGCTTGCGTAACAGTATCGAGCCCACGGACGACGCCAGACGCCTGTGCGAGCAAGTCGACAAGTTGTTCGTCGGGCTTGAGGAACTCGGTGAACAGGTTCAGGCGATAAAGAACCTGACGACCGGAACGGTTTCGATCGCGGCCATGGGCCTTTACGCCAACGGATTGTTACCGGACATCATTGGCCGCTTCCGTCTCCGGCACCCGGGCGTCGCGGTCAGGCTCGACAGCCTGCCGCAAGATCGCGTGGCGGAATGGGTCGCCTCGCGACGCAGCGACATCGGCTTTGCAACAATGCCGATCTCCAACGCCTCGATATCGGTCCGGGAGTTGCTCAGCCGCCCGGTTCTATGCGTGTTTCCCGCAGGGCATGAACTCGAAAGTCACGACATCATTCGTGCGGAACATCTTGCCGGACACTCCTTCATCAGCTTTCCGCGCGGCACACCGTTTCGCTTTGAGATCGATACTTTGTTCGAACAGCGAAATGTCAGCCGGGTGATGATGATCGAGGCCACAACGCACGAAGCGGTGTGCAATCTGGTCGCCGCCGGCCTGGGTGTGTCGATCGTTAGCCCGTTTTCACCGCATCTGCGCCGCAACCCGCTGCTGGAGTACAGGCCTTTCATGCCGGCGGTGCCGGTATCTCTCGGGCTGGTTGCCGACGGTGAGAGCCTCTCCAGCGCCGCGCGCGCCTTCCACGATTTTGTCGTCGACCATTTCGCCCACCCTCCCACGCCGGACGACCTGCACGCGAAAATTTCGGCGATTGACCCCGCGCTGCAGTCGTCGTGACGGCCAAGGCATCCATCAGCGAGAAGCGAGCAATGAACATTCAGACCGCCCCCGATCACGGCTTCGATGTGGTCCCCGCGGAGACCCAGGTCGTTGTCGTCGGCGGCGGCATCGTCGGTGTCTGCGCTGCACTGTCCCTGGCTCAAAGGAACATCCCGGTCGTGTTATGCGAGAAGGGAAGCATCGGCGAGGAACAATCGAGCCGCAATTGGGGCTGGGTACGCAAGATGGGCCGCGACCCCCGTGAAATTCCGCTGATGATCCGCGCGCAGCAGATCTGGTCCGAATATGCATCGACCATTGGCGTCGATGTTGGCTTTCGCGTTTGCGGCATCACCTATTTCTGCGACGAAGAAAAGGACCTGGCGAAATACGATGGCTGGATGAAGGCGGTGGAGCGCTTCGATCTCGATACCCGGTTCGTATCGGCGAACGAGATCGGCAGTTTCGCACCGGGCGCAACCCGAAGTTGGGCGGGCGGCCTGCACACGGCAAGCGACGGCTTTGCAGAACCGCACATCGCCAGCCGGGCGATCGCCCGTGCCGCCGCGCGACTGGGTGCAAGCATTGTCGAGGGGTGCGCCGTTCGCGGCTTCGAGACTGAAGGGGGCCGGGTAAGTGAGGTGGCCACCGAAAAGGGCCGCATCCGCTGCAATAGCGTGGTTCTGGCCGGCGGCGTGTGGTCGACCCTTTTCAGCAGGAACCAGGGCGTCAAGCTTCCCCAGCTCAAACTGCTCTCGCAGGTGATGCGGACCAGACCGATCGCCGGCGGGCCGGCCGGTTGTGGCTCAGGCAAGGGCTTCGGATTCCGCAAACGCCTGGATGAGGGCTACAATATATCAATGCGTTCGGCGCATCCGGTCGATATCGTTCCCGACAGCCTTCGCTACCTGCGTGACTATGTTCCGGCCCTGAAGAACGAGTGGCGCGCCATGAAATTCCGGATCGGCAAACGTTCCCTGCAGGAAACATTCACCAGAGCGCGATGGCGGCTGGATGGCCCCAGCCCATTCGAAAAGATCCGCGTCCTGCGCCCCGAACCGGCACACGCCATTCTCGATCAGGCAATCATCAACATCAAAGCACTGTTTCCGGCGTTCAAAGATCTCGTCGTCAACGAACGCATGAGCGCCTGGATCGACGTGACGCCCGACGCCATCCCCATCATCTCGGAAGTTGACGCGATCCCGGGCTTTTACATCTCCACCGGCTATTCCGGCCACGGTTTCGGCATCGCCCCGGCGGCCGGCCAGTTGATAACTGAATTGATCACGGGTGAAGACCCGGTCGTCGATCCCACGCCCTTCCGCCACAGCCGGTTCATTGACGGCTCAAAGATCAATCACTGGCCGATAGGCTTCTGACCGCCGTTCGGAAGGCCCGTGCGGCCTGCCGTCGTTTCACGAAATTACGCGTGCAGCCGCGCAAGCCCGCGACCGAGATCCGCCTTGAGGTCTTCGACTGTCTCCAGCCCGACATGCAGGCGCAGTATCGGACCGGCGCCGGCATGTCTGGCGACGGTGCGCGACTTTGCCGGATCGACGGGCAGGACGAGGCTTTCATAACCACCCCAACTAAACCCGATCTTGAACAATTCGAGCCCGTCGACCATCGCGCGCACGGCGCCCCGGTCACATCCCGCGAGTTCGACTGCAAACAAGCCGGACGATCCTTCGAAGTCGCGCCTCCACAGCTCATGGCCGCGAAAAGACGGCAAAGCCGGATGCAGAACCCTGGCGACTTGCGGCTGCATATGAAGCCATTGCGCCAATTCAAGCGCCGACGCTTCGTGGTGTCGAAGCCGCACTTCCAGCGTGCGCAGACCGCGCAGGCCCAGATTGCCTTCCTCGGAGCCCGCGCAGGCGCCAAGGTCCTGCGTGGCCCGGCGCACCGCCTCATAGCTTTCGGTCGTCGTCGTGACGGCGCCCAACATGGCGTCGGAATGGCCGACAATGTATTTGGTCGCCGATTGGACCGAGACATCCACGCCATGCGCGATCGGTTTGAAGAACAACGGCGTGGCCCAACTGTTGTCGAGCGCCGTCTTGATGCCCCTGGCCCGTGCCACCGCGACGATCGCCGGCACATCCTGGATCTCGAACGTTCCTGATCCGGGTGTTTCCATGTAGATCAGCCTGGTCCGTGGTTCGATCAGGCGTTCGATATCGCTGCCTATCTCAGGGTCGTAATAGGTGATCGACACACCCAATGGCGCCAGCAACCGATCGCAGAACCGCCGCACCGGTTCATAGACCGTGTCAACCACCAGCACATGGTCGCCCTGCGCCGCAAAGGCCAGAAACGTCGCCGATATCGCGGCCAGGCCGGACGCGGTCGCGATCGTACGATGGCCGCCTTCCAGTTCGGCCATCGCCGCCTCGAAGGCGAAAATCGTCGGCGTTCCGACGCGACCGTAGAAGGGTCCGTCAAATGGCGTTCGGCCCGCTGCCTCGAACGCGTCAAGCGTGTTGAACAGGAATGTGGAGGCGCGATGAACGGGCGGATTGACGGCAATCGCGCTCCGGCTGTGAACGCGACCCGCTGAAACCAGCAGGCTGCCTGCCGCTTTCGATGGTCCAGGTGCGCGGCTCAAAGCGACTGCTTCGGCAAGTCGTCGCGTTGCCCCCATTCATGCCAGGAACCGTCATAGAGTGTCCAATCCGTCTTTCCAAGACGGGCAAGCTGCAGAACGAGAACGGCCGCCGTCACACCCGACCCGCAGGTCGAGACAATGGTCTTGCCGATGTCGACACCGGCATCGCGGAAAACAGCTTCGGCAACCGCCGGCTCGACGAACGTGAAATCTCCACTCTGTGGCAGCATCGTGCTCCAGGGTATGTTGATCGCGCCGGGCATGTGCCCGCCGGCCACGCCCGGATAACCCGATGGCAGCGCTCCGGTAAATCGCTCCCGCGTGCGCGCATCGACAACAACCGCTTCGCCGGTTTCGAGGGCCACGGCAACATCACGCCATGTCGCGATGCCGCCGGCCGGTGCCGTTGCCTTGAACTGCGTTTGCGCCGCCGGCTCCGGAGCGCCGTGTTCGACCGGACGGCCGTCTGCAAGCCAGCGTTTCCAGCCGCCGTTCAAAATACGCACCCGATCATGCCCAAACAGGCGGAACATCCACCAGACCCGCGCCGACACGTAGCTGGAATCGTAGACGACGACCATCTGGCGATTGTCGATCCCCAATGCCGAAACCACTCCGGCGAAACGCTCCGGCGACGGCAGCATGTTGACATAGGCCGACGTCGGATCGCAGGCCTCATCGAGATCGAAGAAGCGTGCTCCAGGGATATGAGCGGCCACGAATTCCTCATACCCGCTCTTTCCCGCCTCGGGAATGTACCAGGAACAATCGATAACAACCGTTCCGGCGTCGTTGATCTGTTCTTCGAGCCACTGCGGCTCGACCAGGAAAGAATCCATGTCGTCTTATGACCCCCATATATGCGCGGACATATCAACCATCCAAATCATCACACTCATTTTTATCTGACAGTTTTTCCGCACAAGCATCTCGCTTGAAATTCTATCGCGGCAAATAAAGGACATCAAGGCCGGCATTCCGCCATTTATTCGCGAATTGTGCGAAAACGTCACAGCCCCATTGACTCTGCGTTGCACTTCAGCAAGAAACTTTGTCTGACAAAAATGAGTTTTTGAATGCCGCGTAACGACACAGCGACACGACACACGCCAGGTGACGACAGGGGCCTCCGGCTCGATCTCGCGGCTATCGCCACTTATCTGGAGCACCAGGGCCTTGAACTCGATCGCGCTTCGGGCGCGGTCAGGCTGTCGGGCGGCCTGTCCAATCTGAACGATCTGGTCACCGTTGACGGCCGCAAAATGGTGCTGCGCCGTCCGCCCATGGGGGACCTGCCCCCCGGCGCGCATGACATGGCGCGCGAACACAAGATACTCAGCCGGCTATCCCGCGCCTTTCCGCTCGCGCCCGACAGCTACCATTTATGCGAAGACATCTCGGTCATCGGCGTTCCTTTCCAGTTGCTGGAGTATCGGACCGGTCTCGTGGTTCGCGGCGACAAGCTTCCGGCCTGCTTTAGCGGCATGGAGACGCGCCATGCGCTTTGCGAGCACCTGGTCCGTGCGCTTGCTGCGCTCCATGCCGTGGACGCGCGCGAGATCGGATTGGGCGCATTCGGTCGCCCGGAGGGTTTCTTCCTGCGAAATGTCGCAGGCTGGCGCGAGCGGGCGGGCAAGGTCGCCTGTGATCAGCCAGTGCTCGACCATGTCGAGAGGATCATCGCATGGCTTGGAGACAATGAGCCGCGCTCCACCGTGCCGACGCTGCTCCACTCGGATTTCAAGCTCGACAACTGCATGCTGGAGACCGACGGCCGGGTCGGTACGCTGCTGGATTGGGACATGGGTACACGCGGCGATCCGCTGATGGATCTGGCGACACTGATCAGCTACTGGACAGAGCCGGACGACCCCGACTGCATGCATCGTCTTGGGCAGATGCCGACGGCCCACCCCGGTTTCATGCGTCGGGCAGATGTCCTGGAGACCTATGCGCGGCTGACCGGGCGCGACGTCGACCAGTTTCAAAGCTGGCGCATCCTGGCCATGCTCAAGCTCGGTATCGTGTTCATGCAGTTGTATCGCAACTGGGTCAACGGAGCCATTGGCGACACATCCTATGCCGGGTTTGCACAATTGGGCGCCGACCTGATCGAACACACACTGGATTTGCTCGAAGCCCCGCTTTGAGGGGGGCGATTTTTGGAAAGGCCGCTCCGGCGGAACGTACAGCGATGGATTTCAGCATACCTGACGAGTTGAAGACGCTGTCAGAGCAAATCGGTACATTCATCCGGCAGGAGGTCATTCCGCTGGAACAGGCCGCCGGCTGGACTGATCACGGACCGACCGAGGAACTGCGGCTGACGCTCGTCCAGATGGCGCGTCGCCGGGGTCTGGCCGCGCCGCATGCACCGCAGGAATTCGGCGGTCGCGGCCTCAGCCATTTCGAGCGGGCCGTCGCCTTCGAGGCCGCCGGCTATTCCATGCTTGGCCCGATCGCGCTGCATTGCGCCGCCCCTGACGAAGGCAACATGCATTTGCTTGACCAGGTCGCCGACGCCAGCCAGCGCCGGCGCTGGCTTGCCCGGCTTGCCACCGGCGAGGTGCGGTCATGCTTTGCGATGACGGAACCGTTCGGTGCGGGCTCCGACCCCTCGCTTCTTGAAACGACCGCCGAGCCGGTTGACGGCGGATTTCGCATCCATGGACGGAAATGGCTCATTACCGGGGCACAGGGCGCACATTTCGTCATCATCATGGCAAAGATGAACGCCGGTGAGGAAACCGGCGAAGCGACCATGTTCCTTGCCGACATGGACCAGTCGGAAATCGTCCTGGAGCGCCGGCTGGATTCGATGGATTCAACCTTTAGCGGCGGGCACTGGGTCGTTCGCTTCGATGATCTGTTCGTTCCCGAAACCGATGTGCTGGGCGCGGTCGGCGAAGGCTTTCGCTACGCCCAGGTCCGGCTTGCTCCAGCGCGACTGACCCACTGCATGCGCTGGCTGGGCGCGGCGGTCCGCGCACAGGATATCGCCCGCGATTATGCCGTTAAACGGACGGCCTTCGGCAAAGCCCTAAGCGACCACGAAGGCGTCGGCTTCATGCTCGCCGACAACGACATGGACATCTACAGCGCGCGGCTCGCCATCTGGCATACCGCCTGGCTGCTCGATCAGGGTCATCGCTGCAATGCGGAGAGTTCGCGCGCCAAGGTCCTGTGTTCGGAGGCGCTTTACCGCGTCGCCGACCGTTGTGTGCAGATTCTCGGCGGACTTGGCCTGACCCGCGACACGGTCGTCGAACGCTTCTTCCGCGATGTCCGGGCCTTTCGTATATATGATGGCCCCTCCGAGGTCCATCGCTGGTCGCTGGCCCGGCGCATCGCTGCGGGTCGTCTGTGATGTCCGGGGCGACCGACATGTTCGATCTCTGCGACCGCGTCTGCGTGGTGACCGGCGGCGGACGCGGAATCGGAAAACGGATCGCCCATGATCTGGCAGCGCGTGGCGCAAGAGTGGTGGTCGCGGGGCGCTCGATCGATACGCTTAGCGCCACCAGCCGCGAAATCGTCGAACAGGGCGGCAGAGCCGCCGCGATCGGCGCCGACATGTCAATCGAGAGCGATATCATCCATCTCGCCAGGCAAGTCGCCGAACGGTTCGGTCCGGCCCATGTGCTCGTCAACAATGCCGGGATCAACCCGATTTACAAAGCACCCGAGATGACATCGATGGCCGAGTGGAACGAGATCATTGCGGTCAACCTGTCCGGCGTCTTTGTCGCCTGCCGCGAATTCGGCCGGCAGATGCTGGAAGTCGGTCGCGGCAGCATCGTCAACATGTCATCCATCGCCGGCAGCGTCGGCCTTGCCAGGACGGCGGCCTATTGTGCCTCGAAGGGCGGGGTCGAGCTCCTGACGCGCTCAATGGCGGTTGACTGGGCCTCAAAGGGTGTGCGCGTGAACGCGGTCGCACCGGGATTTGTCGAGACCGACCTTACCAGTGGCATGATCGAGCACTCGACGCTCAGCGAGCGACTGCTGAAACGCACGCCGATGCGACGTTTCGCGCAAACGGAGGAGATCACCGGAGCGGTGATCTATCTCGCCAGCGATGCTTCGCGATACGTCACCGGTCAAACCATAGGTGTCGATGGGGGGTGGACAGCGGCATGACCCGTATAACCGACAAAAGTCGCGGCGCCCTGGACGGCGTCGTCGTACTTGACTTGACCCGGTTGCTGCCGGGCGCCTTTTGCTCGCAGCTCCTGGCCGACATGGGCGCCGAGGTGATCAAGATCGAGAACCCCGACGGCGGCGACTACAATCGCGCATGGGAGCCACGCGCCAAGCAGGAATCGGGATCATTTCTTTTGCTGAACCGCAACAAGAAAAGCGTCACGATCAATCTGAAATCGACGTCCGGCAAAATGGTGTTCAAACGGCTGGCGGCCAAAGCCGATATCGTGCTGGAAGGATATCGACCCGGCGTCATGGATCGTCTGGGGCTGTCCTATGATGAATTGAGCAAGGACAATGCCGGGCTGGTCTATTGCGCGATTTCCGGTTTTGGACAGGATGGGCCGCTGCGTAACGCTGTGGGTCATGACCTGAATTATCTGGCGATCGCCGGCGTGCTGCAGCTTTTCGGCGATGCGAAAGAAGGCCCCCGTGTTCCCGGTCTGTCAATCGCCGATGTCGGCGGCGGGTCGCTGATGGCGGCGACCGGCATTCTTGCCGCGTTATTCTGGCGAGACCGGACGGGCAAGGGTCAGTTTATTGACATATCCATGACGGACGGTGCCGTGGCCTGGCTGGCGCTGCATGGCGCCGATTACCTGTTCGGCCAAGTCGAGCCGAGAGGTGGTGAACGGCCTTTTATCGGCCAGGCGCCCTGCTACGGCGTCTACGCCTGCGCCGACGATCGATTTGTCGCGCTCGGGGCGATCGAGCCGCATTTTTGGAAGCGGTTTTGCGCACTCATCGATCTGCCGGAAACCTTGCATACGCATTATCCGCAGGGCGAGGCCGCCGAAATCCAGCGCGCGGCAATCTCCGACCGGATGCTGAACCGCGACCGTGATACGTGGGTTGCGCTGGCCGACAAGGCCGACATTCCGCTGTCGCCCGTAAACTCGATGGAGGAGGCTTTCCGCCATCCGCAGATCGCCCACCGGCGCATGCTGCAGACGGTCGAGCATCCGGTCGAGGGCCGCGTGCCGCAATTGGGTTTTCCGATCAAGTTCAGCCGAACGCCATGCGAGATGCGGGAACCGCCACCGCAATTGGGTGAGCACAACGACCTGATCCTCGCGCGCGCCGGCTATTCGCTCCAGGAGATCGGAGCGTTGCACAAGGAAGGCGCGATATGACGATAAAACCACCGACGGCATCGGATCTGGCGCAAGGGGGATATGAACAATTCCACGCCGTCTTCGACTGGGCCGTGCCCGATCACTTCAACTTCGGCGTGGACGTGGTCGACCGCTTCGCCGGCGAGCGGGACGGGCCTGCGCTGATCGCGGAAAACGCTGTCGGCGAGATACGGGAGTACATGTTTTCCGACATCGCCCGCATCACCGACAAGCTCGGCGCGGCCCTGCGCCGGCAGGGAGTCGGCAAGGGCGACTTCATCATCGTCATGCTGCCGAGAATTCCCGAATGGCAGATCGCCATGGTTGCGGCGCTGAAGATCGGCGCCATTCCCGTTCCCTGCATCGAAATGCTGACGGCCAGGGATCTTGCGTATCGCGTCGCCAATTCGGGCGCGAACGTGGTAATCTGCCGCGCCGGACAGACGGATAAGTTCGCGGCGCTGACGGGCAGTCTGTCCGTCCGGATCAGCGTTGGTGCGGCGCCGGGCTGGATCGAGTTCGAAGAAATGCTCGCCGACGCGCCGGCGCGGTTCGCGGCGCAGAAGGTCGCTGCCGAGGACCCTGCGATCATGTACTACACCTCGGGCTCGACCGGCCATCCCAAAGGGGTTCTCCATGCATCGCGGGCTCTCTATTCCTGGTGGGTATCGGCCGCCTTCTGGCTGAGTCTCGACCCGACCGATACAATCTGGTGCACCGCCGACACGGGATGGAGCAAGGCGGGCACGAGCATATTGTTCGGCCCGTGGGCGCGTGGCGCCTGCGCTTTTTTCTATGACGGTCCCTTCGAACCGCGCGAGCGCCTCCGGCTTCTTGAACGCCATCGTGTCAGCGTTTATTGCGCGCCGGCAACCGAACTGGCGCAGATAGCCGAGGAGAATACGACCCGGTTCGACCTGAGCGCTCTCCGGCAGACCGTTTCGGCGGGTGAGCCCGTCGGTCCGGCAATCGTCGAGCGCTGGCGCGAAGCAACCGGGACTCCCCTTCTCGAGGCTTACGGACAAACGGAGGCGTTGATGATCGTGTTGAATTACCCCGGCGAACCCCTGCAGCCCGGCTCGATGGGCCGGCCGGCGCCCGGGAGCGATGTCGCAATAGTCGATCCACAGGGCGTTCCCGTGGCAGACGGTGAAGAGGGCGACATAGCGCTGATGACACCCAACCCGCAACTGATGCTCGGCTATTGGGGTGAGCCGGACCGCACCGCCGGTTGTTTCCGGGACGGCCCTGACGGCCGCTGGTACGTCACCGGCGATCGTGGTGTCCGCGACGGTGACGGCTATATCTGGTACCGGGGACGTCTCGACGACATCATCAATTCGGCCGGCTATCGGATCGGTCCAACGGAAATCGAGAATGTGCTGCTTGAGCACGAGGCGGTCGCCGAATGCGCGGTCGTCGGCAAACCGGATCGAGCGCGCGGCGAGATTGTCAAGGCATTCGTTCGCGTTAAGGAGGGCTTTAGGGCCGATCCGGCACTTGCCCAGGCGTTGCAGGACCATTGCAAGTCACAAACCGCGCCGTATAAATATCCGCGGGAGATTGAGTTTATTGATTCACTTCCAAAGACACTGACTGGAAAGATTCGCCGCAGCGCGCTGCGCGAACGCCTTGCCGAACATCCGGCCTGACCTGACAACATTTATTGCTGAGATCGATTGTGGAAAACATGCTCAACAGCGAAGGCGAAGTGGCCACAAGGTCGCTTCCCGCTTTTCGTTCAATTGCCCGGGAACTCGAACAGCAGGTCCTCTCGGGCGCTCTGCCTGTCGGCAGCACACTGCCAAGCGAAACCAGCCTGGCCGATCGGTTCAGCGTCAGCCGCTCGACCATCCGTGAAGCCATTCGCCTGCTGGAGCAGATCGGCATCATCCGCCGCGCCGAGGGCCGCAACAAACTGCGGATAACCATGCCGCGCGCCGAGGATATCAGCGCACGCATAAAGACAGCCTTTTTGCTGCAGGAAACGACGTTCGAGCAGCTTTGGGAAGTTCTGACCGCGATAGAGCCGATGTGCGCGGCCATTGCCGCGACAAAGAGCACACCCGAAGACCTTGAGCGGATCGAGGACAATCTTCACCGCACGGAAACGGCCCACGCCGCCGGTGACGATCTCGTTGCGCTCGATGTGGAATTTCACAACCTCGTTGCCGCGGCAACCGGAAATGATGCGCTGCAATTGAGTCGCGAAACCGTCGGCGAGTTGTTCTATCCGGCATTCACCCAGGTGATGGCGCGGCTCAACGCGGGCGAACGCCTGATTCTGGCGCACCGCAAGATCTTCGATGCGATTTCCGCCCGCGACCGCAGCGAGGCACGCGGTTGGATG
Organism: Hoeflea sp.; assembly: GCF_984452065.1. Lineage (NCBI taxonomy): Bacteria > Pseudomonadati > Pseudomonadota > Alphaproteobacteria > Hyphomicrobiales > Rhizobiaceae > Hoeflea > Hoeflea sp. Next base: position 34,676 of record NZ_CFHWAF010000037.1, read on the forward strand.
GAACGCCATATCGGCGACTTCCAGCGCGGCTGCGATTTGGCCAACCTCGACTTTGACGCGCCGATCACCGGTCCCATGTCCGAGATCTTGTGAATCGCAAACGATCGCAAGCAGTCTTTCCCACACGCCCAGATCATGCCAACGCAAGAACCGGTTGGAAACACTCTTCCAGTGGCCGAATTCCGGTGGCAGGTGTTCCGGTTCGCAGCTTCCAAAGAACCGCATTCAAAAACAACCGGTTATCACGCCCCCGGCGACCCCGGTTGCCTTTCGAACCGGGCAGATGCGGCTTCCAACGGAGCCAATGCTCCTCACTCAAATCGTGGCGATGCAGGTCTGACATGGCATTCTCCTTCACAGGGTCAAAAGCCCTAAACAGCGCATGCAACCTGAAACCTATCCGCCTCTCCCAACACACTAGCAGCATCGGGCGCCAGGGCCGCTCACACCACATTCATGCCATCTCCTTCCATGACAAACTACAAAAACAGGCTTAACAATCATTCAAATCGGGGACACGCTTTAACATGCGCCCGTCACATTTACCTAACTTGCGAACATCGCGATCATCAAGGATTTCGAGTTCATCGAGCCGCTTCTGCAACGTCTCGCGCTCGCTGGCGATCTGCGGATCGAGGTCCTGCGGCTCGGGATAAACACGGCCGAATTTGAGACCGTCGCTGTAGTCGAAATCCAACACTGCCTCGGACCACTTCCAGCCCTTGCCGTGTTTCTTGGCCACGCGCCCCAGTTTCTCGACGGCCAGTTTCTCCAGAATGTCGACGTCCTCCAGATGGACGACGACACCGCGTATCTCACGGACATCGATCTGTCAGAGAAACTGGCCATTCCATCACTTCGCGCGGCTGCCGGAGTATTGATGCGGGTGCGACACAACCGCCATTTGTGCTCCTTT